>CAKZNR010000192.1 GCA_937129725.1 uncultured Cellvibrionales bacterium
TCGGCGCCTCCGGCGACACCGGCGCCGTGCCACTGAGCGACGGCGACGGTGACAGCCAGCCGCAGCCGCCGCTGGATTCCCAGAGCAGCAGCCTGGGGCCGCCGCAGTCGCAAATGGCATCCGACTCGCAATCGCAGTCGCTTGCAATTGTCGACGATGGTGGCTCCGAGGTGGTGGAGGCTGCCGTGGAGGCTGTATTTTTTAAACTTCTGTTCCTGCTCCATTTTCGCCAGAGTTTCGCTTCCGAGGAATTTCAGCGGAGCTTCGCAGGTCATATTTGTGTCTTCGTCATTCTCAGAGGTGCATGGCCTGGTTGCAGGAGCCCGCCCAGGGGCAGTGGGACCTGATCCTGCTCGACCCGCCCACCTTTTCCAACTCGGCGCGCATGCAAGACACGCTGGATATTCAGCGCGATCACCTGGATATGCTGAATGCCGCGATGGCCCGGCTGGCTCCCGGCGGATTACTGATCTTTTCCAACAACTTGCGACGCTTTAAACTGGACCCTCAAGCCAGCCAAAAATGGCAGGTGGAAGACTGGAGCAAACAGTCCATCGACCCGGATTTCCAGCGCAATCCGCGCATTCACCAGTGTTATTTGATTCGCCATGCCTGAACCCAAACTAGTGCTTTTCACCGGCCCCGGCTGCCACCTCTGCGAGCAGGCCGAGCAGCTGTGCTGGCAGGTGGGTGTGGCCCAGAGTCAGTTGCGAAAAGAGGATGTTACCCAGCGGCTGGAATGGAAAAAGGCCTACGGCCTGCGCATTCCGGTATTGCTGCGCGAAGACAGCGCCGCAGAGCTGGGCTGGCCCTTCGATGCCGGGCAGCTGCAAGATTTTTTGAGTTCTTAAACTTCGCCTGGCCTAGACCGCCGGTTAACGCGCTCAGCCGCCCGGTTCCGCTGGCCTGCGGCTTCCCTGCGATGCTCGAGAAAAATCCTGTGCTGCGCAACTCGCTGGCTCGCTTCGACTCGCTGACGCTCAGACACTGCTCGCACTGACCGGATTTTTCCCTGCGCTTCTCGGCAGCTCCAAGGTCGGTGAGCCGCGCCAACCGGCGTTCTGTGCCCGGCTTCGAGTCCTGGCTGGGCTATCCGGGGCTACCAACCGGCAAGGCAAACAATCGCTTGGCGTTGTCCCGCGTGCGCGCGGCAATTTCAAACTCACTCACCTGGTAACACTCGGCCAGCTTGCGCACCACCCAGGGCAAAAAAGCCGGTTCGTTGCGCCGCGTGGAAGGCTTCGGCTCAATATTGCGCGGCAACAAAAAGGGCGCATCGGTTTCAATCAGCAAGCGGTCCAGCGGAATGCGCGAGACAATTTCGGCCAGGCCGGTGCCGCGGCGCTCGTCGCACACCCAACCGGTAATGCCCACATACAGCCCCATGTCCAGGTAGTCTTCCAATGCCTGCAGGTCGCCGGTAAAGCAATGCACCACGGCTTGCCCGATATCGTCCAGGCAGCGGCGCAAAATTTGCGACTGCTCGGCCCAGGCGTCGCGTTCGTGCAAAAACAGGGGTTTGCCGGTTTCTGCCGACAGCTCCAGCTGGTGCTCGAACGCCTCTATCTGGCCTTCACGACTGCTGAAGTTGCGATTGAAATCCAGCCCGGTTTCGCCCACCGCCACCACCAGGGGGTGCGCCAACAGCTCGCGCAGGGTTTCTGCCGTCTCTGCGTCCCAGTGGTCGGCGTCGTGGGGATGCACCCCAGCGGTACAGTAGAGTGCGCCGTGGCTGGCCTCGGCGGCAAACTGTTGGCACAGCGCCAGGCTGGCCTGACTGCTGTCCAGGTCGGTACCGGTCAGAATCATGGCTTCCAGCCCGGCGCCAAAAGCGTCCTGCAGCACCTGGTCAAGATCGGGCTCAAAACTTGCGTGAGTGAGGTTTACACCAATATCAATCACGAATCGTCGCCACCGGGAAGAAAGAATGCGTCATCCAGCTGCTCGATGGGCGACTCCAGCCCCAGAAATTGGGCGTAAATCACCGCAAAGGCCATCACGTTTTTCACATAGTTGCGGGTTTCGCTAAAGGGAATGGTTTCAATCCATACATCCAGCGGCAGGTCGGCACCGCCGTTGCGCAGCCAACCTCTAACCCTTGATAAGCCGGCGTTATAGGCCGCGGTGGCATACACCGGGTTACCCAGTTCGCTATATACCTCGGCCAGGTGATTGGCGCCCAGGCTGATGTTGTAATCAGGCTCAAACAGGCGCTCTGCGTTATAGCCAACGCCCATACGCCGCGCCGTTTCCCGCGCCGTGGCCGGCATTATTTGCATCAACCCGCGGGCACCGGCAGACGAGACAATTTCCGGGGCGAAGGCGCTCTCCTGGCGCGACAGGCCATATAGCCAGCTCAGCGGCAGGTTATTGTCCCGCGCGGCTTGCTCGAAAAGTTCGGGCCACACCAGGGGGAAGCGCAACTCCAGTGTGTCCCAGCTCTCCATTAATATGGTGGCGCGAATGGCGAAGTAGGGCAGGTTGTTGGCCAGTGCCCAGCGCGCTGCCTGCTGCCCAAGTGCTTCTGGCAGGCCGTCCACCGCGTGTTCCCAGGTAAGGCGGCCGTTATTCACATAGTCCACTGCCATCAGTTCCGCCGCCCTCTGCCAGGCTTCGGTCAGTTCCGCCAGCACCTCCTGCGGCGGCAGGGGCTGCGACCGGTTCAGGTTAAATGGCTGCTCTTCCAGTTCGCTTGCCAGGAACGAATAATAACTGCGGCTCGCCAACAGCTGCTGGTAAGTGTCGGACGCGGGCAGGCCAATGCGATTGGTGGCCCGGGCGCGCCAGTACAGCCACTGGTTTTCCTGCTGTTGCTGCCGGCCCATCAGGTCAATCCAGTCGAGCACGCCGCTCCAATCGTCTGCTCTTAGCCGATCGATCACACCCACTTCGAAACTTTCCGGCGGCAGCAAAGAGCGGTTTTGC
>CAKZNR010000193.1 GCA_937129725.1 uncultured Cellvibrionales bacterium
AAACCGGCGTTCCCAACGAGAACATTCACATTCAGGCTGGCCACATCGAGGAAGTGCTGGCCAATGTTCAGGCCGAACTCAACGCCGACCTGTTGCTGATTGCGCCGGCCAAGAAGAAAGGCTTTGCTGCGTCATTGCGCGGGTCCACTATCAACAAGATCATCAAGCGCATTGATTGCGACGTGATGGCGATTGTGTGATTACTGGTGTCTGACACCGGCTTCGCCGGATGTCAGGCGCTAACCCGTTTTCAGGCTGCTTCGCATCACCCGCTGTTTCTGGCGCTGCCAGTCGCGGTCTTTCACCGAATCTCGTTTGTCGTGCTGCGCTTTGCCGCGCGCCAGGGCAATTTGTGCCTTAACCAGGTGGCCTTTCCAATATAGAGAAGTGCACAGGGCGGTGTGGCCCTTTTGGTCTACTGCACCCTTGATGTGGTCTATTTCACGCCGCGACAGCAACAACTTCCGGGTGCGGGTTGGGTCGGTGACAAAGTGGGTTGAGGCGGTGTCCAGCGGCGTGATTTGTGTGCCCAGCAGAAAGGCTTCCCCGTTCTGGAAAAACACGTAGCTGTCTGTCAGCTGCGCTTTGCCGGCGCGCAAACTTTTTACCTCCCAGCCGTGCAGCTCTAACCCGGCCTCGAATTTTTCTTCAAGGAAGTAGTCGTGGCGTGCTCGCCGATTTTCGGCAATGGTTCCGGGGCTGGTCTTCTTCTTTTTGCTCATAGCGCCATTTTCCCCGCTTTGGCCCCGGTTGATAAGGCTTTGTTACAGTGTTTTTTCTGGCCGGCAAACCGGCTGGCCACTGTATGCCCGAAGCGGTGTGCTTTCCGGACTAGGCTTGCCTAGTGTTTCAGCGCAGAACGGGCCTGTTCAACCAGTTTGGCAATGGCAGGTGCAATGGCTACGCCCAGCAAGAAATAACCCAGACTGGTAAACAGGAAGCCGTCGAAATAGCGCGCTACACGGCCGGCGTATTCCGCCAGGCTCATGCCGGCAAAGTTACCCGACAGGGCATAGAAGCCCAGGTTGGAAACCAGGTAAGCCGCGCATACGCCGGCGATGGGAAGCAGGGGAAGTTTAAGCCAGGCCAGTGAACCGCTGAACAGGTTGTTGCTGAACCTGCCCGCGCTCCACAGTAAAACCCAGCTGGCAACCAGCGCCACGTAAGCGGGGCTGAAGCAGTATGCGGCTGCTGGCGTACGCACAGTGACAGCAACATCAATCAACCAGGCCAGCGCTCCCAGCGCAGCCAGATAGCGAAACTGTTTGAGGAAAAAGCCCCCCAGCAGGAACACGGCCCAGGAGGCATCGGGCAACAGCCCACCCAGCATGAAGTTGTGGGTACGTGTCAGTAGCATCAGTGCAGCCAGTGCGGCCAGGATAAGCAGCGAAGTGCGGCGTGTTTCAAGTTGGGTTGATGTCATTGCGTTCTGGTTCTCCTGCGGAAGCCGAATGATAGCAAACAAGCGGGTTAAAATCGGTAGTCGATGCCAAGGCGAATTTCGCGCCCTGGCTGGTTGTAGCTGGCCACGGTTTCATACTGTTCGTCGAGCAGGTTGGAAAGCTCCAGTTTCAAGGCAAGCGAATCGTGCGGCTGCCAACTGCCCGAAGCGTCCAGCCTTGTCCAGGCGGGCAGTGGCTGGTTGTTGAAGTCGGCGGCGTCGCTATTGTGCTGAGCCGACAGCTTCCAGCCGAACTGCCCCAAGCTTTGCGACAGGTGCAGCCGGGTTTTGCGTTCCGGCCTTCGAATCAGGGCCTGCCCGGTGTCCAGGTTTTTGTGGTCCAGCAGATCCAGTTGCAGCCCCAGGTTAAGCGAGCCCATGGCTCGCGATGCTGCCAGTTCCAGCCCGTCGATGCGCACGTTGCCTATGTTGAATATCTGTTGCTGGCTGTTATCGAACTCAATCAAGTTGTCGGTGCGAATGCGAAACAGCGACGCACTGGTCTGCCAGTTCGGGTTGTCCAGTTTCCAGCCAATTTCACCTGTGCTGGATTCTTCCGGTTGCAGGCTGGCGTCACCGCCGTAGCCATAAAGATCGAAAAAGTTGGGTGCCTTGAAAGCCGTGCCATAGCTGGCCCAGAAAAAGCCCGCATCAGTATTCTGGCCAATGCTGGCTTGTCCTGTTGTATGGCTGCCGTACTGCTCGTTGTGGTCCTGGCGCAGCGATAATGCAACGGGGCGGGATTGCGGTCCCACTTCGGCTATCACTGCCAGCGACAGGTTGTCCCGGTCCAGGCCCGATGCCAGGAAGTTGCTCTGGTATCTGTCCTGCACAAACTCG
>CAKZNR010000194.1 GCA_937129725.1 uncultured Cellvibrionales bacterium
GGCCACCCAGGAAACCGGCAACAGGCTGCGAATGGCGCCTTCGTAGCGGTTACCCAGCCAGTTGAATACCCGGTCAACCATGGGTTCGCGTTCGCCGTGATGGGCTTTTAATACCTTCGAGCAGAGCATGGGCGCCAGGCTCAGTGCCAGCACGCTGGAAAAGATCACCGCAGCACAAACGGTGGCGGCCAGTTCGGCAAACAGCAAGCCAACCCGGTCGGTCAAAAACAGAATGGGCGTGAACACCGCCACCACCACGGCCGTGGTGGCAACTACCGCAAAAGCCACCTGGCGCGTGCCACGAAAGGCAGCTACCAAAGGTGGCTCGCCCTCCTCGATACGCCTGTGCACGTTTTCCAGCACCACAATGGAATCGTCCACCACCAGCCCGATCGATAGCACCAATGCCAACAGCGTGATCAAATTCACCGACATGCCAAGGGCATTGAGAACAATAAAGGAGGCTATCAGGCAAACCGGTACGGTAACCATGGGAATGATCATGGTGCGGAAGCTGCCCAGAAACAGGTAAATCACCAGGCCCACCAGCAGGGTGGTAATAATAATGGTGGTGTAAACGCTTTCGATGGCGGCATTAATAAATACGCTGGCGTCGCTGCTGCGGTCAATACGCATGCCAGCGGGCAATTCATTATTCAGGCGCTCAATGGCAGCGTTCACGCCGGCCATTACCTCCACCGTATTGGCAGTGGACTGCTTGGTCACGCTCATGGAAACCGAGGTTTCACCATTGGTCAGGCGCAGGTCGCGCAGGTCCTCGGCGCCCCGTTCAATTTCTGCTACCTCGCCCAGGCGAATCAGGTGGCCATCGTCACCCGTTGCAATCACTAGGCGCCGGAAGTCATCCTCCGAGCTGTAGCCGCGCTCTACGCGCACCGGAAATTCACGCGTATCCGAGTCGAGCCGGCCAGCGGGCAACTCGAGGTTTTCCCGGCGCAGTGCCGATTCCACATCCGTTACGGTCAAGCCGCGCGCGGCCAGTTCGAGCCGGTCAAGCCAGATGCGGATGGCGGGCGAACCCACCCCGCCCACATTCACCTGCGACACGCCGGGCAAAATGGCAAACTGGTCGCGCAAAAAGCGATCGACATAGTCGCGCAATTCCAGTGGCGGCAAATTGGGGCTGCTGATACTTAGCCAAACAATGGGCGAGGCATCGGAATCCTGTTTTTGAATCGATACATTTAGCACTTCGTCCGGCAATTGCCGCTGGGTGCGCGACACCCGGTCGCGCACGTCGTTGGCCGCCTCGTCGATATCCCGGTTCAGGTCGAACTCGATATTGATGCGGGTGGAACCGTCGTTGCTGCGCGAGCTGATGGTATTGATGCCCTCGATACCGCTGATGGCATCTTCCAGCACCTGGGTTACCTGGGTTTCCATTACCGCGGCCGACGCGCCGGGGTAGCTGGCAGAAACGGAAAGCACCGGCGAGGCCACGTCGGGATATTCGCGTACCTGCAGCGACTGGTAAGAAAGCACACCAAAGCCAACCAACAGCATGCTGATCACGGCGGCGAATACCGGCCGCTTGACAGAAATATCGGAAAGCAACATGGGTTTTAGCCTCCCCAGTCCTGATTCTGCGAATCAGACTGATCGGAGATCTCACGCACCTTGGCACCGTTGCGCACGCCCATGATGCCGTCGACCACAATGCGTTCACCCGGCTGCAGGCCGGAGGCTACTTCTACTGTGCCGCGGCGACGTTGCTGGATCACAATGTCTCGCTCGAATACCTGCATGTCGGCATTGGCCACATACACCAGCGAGCGGCCGTTTTTCTGCAGCACCGCAGCTTCGCTGATCACCAGTGCTTCACGCTCGGAAGCGATCAGACTGAGGGTCATCAGCATGCCCGGGCGCAGCTCCAGATTGGGGTTGGGAATAGCCGCGCGCACCGATACCGACCGCGTTACCGGGTCGATTCGGGGCGATACCGAGATCACTTCACCATTAAAGGTTTTTCCGGGATAGGCGGCACTGAGCGCAACAATGCGATCGCCCGTTTGCAGGGCGCCAAAGGCTGTTTCCGGTATGTTGAATTCAAGCCGCAGGGTTTCGATATCGTCCAGTGTGGTAATGGGTGTTTGTGGGCTAACCAGTGAGCCCGGGCTGATCTGGCGAAACCCCAGCATGCCGCTGAAGGGTGCGCGAATCAGGCGCTCGTCCATGCGCGCGATAATGGCGTTCAACCTGGCCTCGCTGGCGTCGTAGCGGGCACGGGCTTGATCAATCTGCGACGCAGAGGCCACATTGGAGCCCAGCCGTTCAAGCCGTTCAAGCTGCAGCCGCGCGTCGGTCAAATTGGCACGCGCCTCGGCCAGCTGGGCCGACTGTTCCTGGTTGGTCAACTCAACCAGAATATCGCCCGCTTCAACCACGTCACCGTCTTCGAAATGCACCACGGTGACAATGTCGGAAACGCGCGAAGTAATGGTGACCGATTCGTTGGCCAGCAGCGTGCCCACCGCTTCCACACTGTCTTGCACTGTCTGAATGCTTACTTCTTCCA
>CAKZNR010000195.1 GCA_937129725.1 uncultured Cellvibrionales bacterium
GGTGTCCTATGGACGTGTGGGTTCGAGTCCCACCTCTGGTACCAACACAAAAAAGCCGCCCATCGGGCGGCTTTTTTATGGAGTAGAGCAGCTATCAATGCGCCAGGTCTCCATCCAACGCAT
This sequence comes from uncultured Cellvibrionales bacterium, assembly GCA_937129725.1. Lineage (GTDB taxonomy): Bacteria > Pseudomonadota > Gammaproteobacteria > Pseudomonadales > GM7GCV1 > JABJGI01. Next base: position 124 of record CAKZNR010000195.1, read on the forward strand.
AGATGCAGTGAGACTCCTGAATGTCGGAACCGGTTCCACGGTCCCACAGCTTGGTTGCCACCCACTCACCTTCCCAATGCTCCGGGTCTGTCATGCGAAACTCGATTTCCAGAGTGTTACCGTCGTTAATCAGGCGCCAGCGCTCTTCCACGCGTGCCTGAGCACCCAATGGAACGCCCGGATTAATGTAGGCCTCGGCTGCGCCAAAGCCCACGCTCTCGACATAAAGATAGTCGTCGGTCCAGTAGGCGATGGAATCGCCGTTGTAGCTGTCAATACGAATGCTTGGGTCGACGTGGTCGCGACCGTCCCAGTAGATGGCCCGGAAGTCGTTGTACATGCGATGCACCATAAACAACCCGGTTTCCACCTGAAGCAGCATCATATTGCCTACCCGGGTCATGCTGCGAAGCAGGCCATGTGGGTAGCAGAACACCGAAGGGTCGGCGGTTGGATCACCGGCAGCGCGGCGCGCCATAGTGTCGTCGCGGCTGGCTTGCGCCTTGGGTGTCAGTGGCGGCATGGGCAGGAACTCCCACCAGTCGCCGCCCAGTTCTGCCGAGCGCTCCCGATCCACACGATGGACCCAAATGCCTTCAAAATCGAACCTTGCCACGCCCTCGTGTGCGGCGCGATTGTCCGGGTCGAGCGCTCCAACAGAATCCGATGGCAGGGGAAGCGTTTGCGGACGATTTCGAGCTTCGTAGGCGGCTTCTATTTCTCTGCGCTCAAGGTAGTCATCGCGGGACGCCGCATCCGCAGTTCGGAGGCGATCTACAACCTCGGCTCCCTCTGTTGCGCCAGCCTGGTTCGATTCGGCAACCGCCGCCATAACCGGTGTGGCACTTTCGGGTGAAGCGGGATCAATCGGCAGTACACGGCCATCCGCCAATGTGACCCAGCGGATAATACCGCCAGGGTTGCCGCGCCGGGTCGGGCGAATCTCCGCCGTTAATTGCTCGCCTTGCCCCACCAGCTCTCGCGTCCAACCATCGGCCGCCAGAGCCGCAATACCCGCAGTCTCCAGAGCCCAGATATCGGTGCCTCCGGATTCGTTCTCGACCGCAAGGGATATCACCACATGTGGGCTGCGCCAATTTAGTGACTCCACCACTCCTGACACAGTTGCAGTCGCACTGGTGTCATAGGCAGCGGATGAATGATGTGCAACAGCAGGCGCGGTCAGGCAGCAGGCCGCTATCAATATCAGAATTCGCATAATTGTTCCCCCCTCGAACAATCTGTCCATTCTAGCCAATTTGCGCCACTTGTCACGGCGCGATTCCTGCACCGCTTAGAGTGGTTGAATTTCCCCCGAATCCAGCTTCTCCATTACTGATCGTTCTATCGGCCTGGGAATGCTTAAGAGAATAAGATTAGCCAGCAGGCTGGCCCCCAGAATGGTGAACAAAAAGGAGTTCAGATTCCCCTGGTTGAGGTGAGCAGACAGCGCACCCAATAAACCGCCAAACAGAAAATTACCCGTGGTCAGAAGCGCCGTGGCGCTGCCGCTGAGCTGCTTGAACCCGGCCAGGTATACGCCCGAGCCAGAAGGGGCATTAATGCCAACGCAGGCCAGTGCCGGCGCCAACACCAGCACAAACACCGCCAGTGGCAATTGCCACACCAGGTTCGCCAGCGCAACGGCCGCCAGAATAGTTAGCTGCAAGCGCTGCCCCATGCGGTAGTAACCGGCAATCTGCCACAGTTTCAGGCGCTTCAGCACTCGAGAGCTAACAAACTGTACTGTGGCAATACAGGCCACGTTCAGGGCAAAAAACAATGGGAATACCTGCTCGCTGACTCCGTACCAGGTTTGAAAAATAAAAGACGAGTTGGTGATAAACACCAGCAGCACACAGTTCGCCATGGAGGCCGACAAACTGTAGCGAATCGACAGCCAGTGACCATCCATGCGATAGCAAAGCACCTGCCGGTACTGTTGCAGTATGCGCCCCCAACGCAACGAACCACTCGATTCACGGGTTTCCGGTATCAGCCGCAAATAAACCAAGGCCAACACAGCGGCGTATGCCGCAATAAACAGGAAGATAGCCCGCCAACCCAGCGGTAGAAGCGCTGCACCGATAAAGGGCGCCACCATGGGAGAAATCAGCATAATCAGGTATACGGTGGCATTGCGCCCGGCCACTTGCTGCGGCAGGGAAACATCGCGAATAGTTGGCATTACCGTAACGCTGACTGCGCCACAACCAATGGCCTGGGGTATTCGCAATAGCAAAAAGCTCGTCAGGTCATTCACCCACAGCATGGCCACCGAACAGATGGCACAAATCAGCAGCCCTGCCAGGGCAATGGGCTTGCGGCCCAGTTGGTCGGAAAGCGGGCCGCACACCAGCATGCCAATGGCCAGGCCCAGCAGAAACGTACTGATGCTGAAGTTGATTTCTACCGGCAACACGCCCAGGTTGGCCGCAATTGCGGGGAACGCCGGCAGGTAAGCGTCCAGTGTCAGCGGTGCCATGGCAATCAACAGAGCCAGGAAGTAGAGCATCCAGGGCTTAAAAGCGTGACTATCGAAATTCACTGACGGGGCCGCTGCAAAAGGGCACAAACTATGACGCGCAAGCCCGATTGGCGCAAGGCGATGACAGCCAACCCGCAAGCTCTATAATGGGCGCCCTATTTTGCCCGGGCCCACTGTGAAACAAGAAACCAGCTACTACCCCGCCGGATTGGTGGTGCGACTGATGTCGCTTATATACGACCTGTTCCTGCTGTTTGCAGTGGGTTTCGTGTACAGCGCCCTGGTGATGATGCTGGTTACCTCGCTGGGTATCGAACCGCAGAATCTGCAACTCAGCCCCACCGACGAAGGCTACTTCATGCAAGCCGATGAGCAGTACCAACCTCTGCTGCAGGGTTTCCTGTTCCAAATGGGGCTGGGTGCCACCGTGCTGGCGTTTTACATGGGCTTCTGGCGCTGGCGCGGTGCCACCCTGGGTATGCAAACCTGGCGCCTTCGCTTGACCACGCTGGAGGGCACCCCACCCTCGAACAAGCAGTTGCTGGTTCGCAGCCTGCTGGGGTTGCTCAGTTTCTGTTGCGCTGGCCTGGGCTATCTGTGGATTCTGTTCGACGGGCGCAAGCTGGCGTTTCACGACCGTTTTTCCGGCACGC
>CAKZNR010000196.1 GCA_937129725.1 uncultured Cellvibrionales bacterium
TGATTCCCTCGAGGTTGATTTCCACCGGATCTTCCGCGGTGGCGATGTTGCGCTCCGCGGTGTTGAGGATATTCAGGCCGGTATAAAGAGATACGGTTTTACCCGAACCGGTGGGCCCGGTGATCAAAATCATTCCCTGGGGCTGCCCAAGGGCGTTCATGTACAGCTCTTTCTGGTCTTCCTCGTAGCCCAGGGCATCAATGCCCAGCTGGGCCGAGGAGGGGTCGAGAATACGCAGTACAATTTTTTCGCCGAACAGGGTGGGCAGGGTATTCACCCGGAAGTCGATGGCGCGGTTGCGCGAAAGCTTCAACTTGATACGGCCATCCTGTGGCAAGCGGCGTTCGGAAATATCCATACGCGACATGACTTTGAGGCGAGCCGCCAGCCGGCCACTGAGCGACGCCGGGGGTTTGATTATTTCTTTTAGCAGGCCATCCACACGGGCTCGCACGCGGTAGCTTTTTTCGTAGGGTTCGAAGTGGATGTCCGAGGCGCCCGACTTGATGGCATCCAGCAACACCTTGTTGATGAATTTAACAATGGGCGCTTCGTCGGCCTCGTTGCGCGATACCTCGTCGCCGCCCCCCTCTTCATCGACTGCCTCGATGTCGAGATCGCCCAGTTCGCCACCGTCTTCACCTAGGGCATCGCCGATGTCTTCTTCCTGCGCCTTGAAGAAGCTCTCGATAGCGGCATCCAGCTTGTCCAGCTCGGCAACAACAGCTTCAACCGTCAAACCGGTTTGGAAGCGGATATCGGTAATGGCCTGGTGGTTGGTTGGGTCTGCCAACGCAACAAAGAGGCGGTTGCCGCGCTTGTATAGCGGCAGTGCGCGGTGTTTTTTTACCAGTTTGGGATCAACCAGGTCATCCGGGCTAAGTTCGAGATTGTGGGCCTCTACATCGTAAACCGGAACCGAGTATTCGGTGCTGATTGCGCTGGCTAGCTTGCGGGCCTCGATAAAGTTCTCGCTGACCAGGTGGTCGAGCAGTTTGGCACCCTCGTTGCGAGCCTGCTCCTCGGCCAACTGCAGAGAGTCGGCGTCGGTACCGCCACTGGCGATCAGCTGTTGCTCCAGCGATTTACTCAATCCAGCCAAGTTGCGGCCCCTTCGTTTACAGGTCAGTCAGACTTTACTCGGCTTTGCCGGCTTCGTAAATGCTGCACACATAGGCAAATGGGGGCATTGCTGCCAATAATTGACGACTACTGACAAAAATTATCACCTGAGGTGCCGCTCGAGTGGTAAAAGTGGAACCGGGCTCACACTTTAGGCCCGAATTCAGCCTATTTGAGGAGTTGGCACGGCTATTGCTTTAATCCTGGGGCGTTCAATTTAAAAACTTTCCAACGAGGAGATTCAGCATGAAACGCAACCAACAAGGCTTTACCCTGATCGAACTGATGATTGTAGTTGCTATCATCGGTATCCTGGCCGCCGTAGCGCTGCCGCAATACCAGCAGTACACTGCAAAATCCAAGTTCTCTTCGGCCGTAACAGCTGCCAACGCGGTTCGCGGTGCGATTGAAATCTGCTACCAGATCGAGCAAGACATTGAAGATTGTGACACCTGGGCCGAAATCGACGCTGCTGAAGCAGGCTGCACCAACGATACCAACATCAGCGCCTGTGCCATTACAGCCACTACCGGTGTAATCACCGTAACTGGTTTCGATGCCAAAACCATCATCCTTACCCCGACTCCCGGCAACCCCACTACCTGGGCGACAACCGGTACCTGTACGACAGAAGGTTGGTGTTGAAATTCTGGTTCATCTGAACCGGACACCCTATAAAAAATCCCGGCTTGGGCCGGGATTTTTTTTGCCTGTCGAAAGGCTTGCGGGTTCGGGTGTGCCAGCTTGATAACCAGCTAGATAATGATTCGCAGCGACAAATCCAGCGCAACCAGGTGTTTTGTCAGGGAGCCGATAGAAATGCAGTCCACGCCAGGCGGCAGGTCGGCCGGCGGGTTGTGCGGGTCGATGTTGCCGGATACCTCAATCTCGGCGCGGCCGCCAATCAGTTCAATGGCCTCAACTTGCTGGTCGCGGCTGAGTTCGTCCAGCATGATTCGATCGGCGCCAGCCTCCAGTGCCTGCTGTACCTCGGCCAAATTTTCGGCTTCCACCTCGACCGGTAGCCCGGGTGCCAATTCGCGGGCGCGTTGAACAGCTTTGCCGATTGAACCGCTGGCAGCAATGTGGTTTTCCTTGATCAGGAAAGCATCGTACAGGCCGCTGCGATGGTTTTCGCAGCCACCAATTGCCACCGCATATTTTTGCGCAAGGCGCAGGCCGGGAATGGTCTTTCGGGTATCCAGTATGCGCACCGCATGGTTGAACCGCTGACGAACCTGGTAAGCCTGCCAGGCGGTTCCACTGAGAGTTTGCAACAGGTTCAGGGCGGTTCGTTCACCTGTTAGCAGGGCGCGGGCATTGCCCTTCAGCAGCGCCAGGGTTTGACCGGGCGCAACCCGATCGCCATCGGCTGCTAGCCACGAAATCTGTACCTGGTTGTCCAGCTGATGAAATACCTCTTCAAACCATCGGCTGCCGCAGAGCATACCCTGAGCTTTGCAGACCAGTTCCGCGCTGGCTTGCTGTTGGCTGTCGACCAGTTCGGCGTTGATATCGCCGCTTCCAATGTCTTCGGCCAGGGCCGCAGCAACGGTGGCTTCAAGGCCTAGAAAGAAGTTGGGTTTCTCGGTGATAAATTGTCGTGTGGGGGTCATTTGTTTTGGTTCCGGCAGGCGCCTGCGACATGTCTTTTTCAACAGGCTGTCTATCTGCCTGCCATCTGGTGCAAAATAGCGTCTTGACTCTAAATGTTGACGCGATCGAGCCAGGCCTATGAACAGGGTACAGATCCGGGAATCAAGAGCAGACTTCGATGATCGGGATATTGCCGATGCACTCGGATTTTGCAAGGAAAAAGTGCTCGAGGTTGTGCAGCAATTGCTCGACCGGGTAATGGATGCGGCTGAATTGCAGTTTGATGAGCAGTCGCGCAACCCCCGCGAAGCAGACCAGGCCATGTGGAAAACATCCATTAACCTGATGAATAGCCAGCGCCAGGATGTTAAACAAAGGTTTGTCGATTCCTTCAGCCGCTGCTTCGAGTCCGAAAATCCGCGCGACTTCTGGAAGCAGGAGTTGGCAAAAGAAAAGGGCTATACGCTTGAACTGTTGGATACCCAGGTATTCGAGCGCGAATTGCTGGTAGAGCGAATGGCCGTGCGCGCCGGCATTGATACCCAGCTACATTTCAATCATTTGAACCGGCGCCTGTGCTTTTTGCTGAATCGCCGCATCAAACCGGCCGACAATCCGCTGGGCCCGCACCTGATTGCACGCATGATGCTCAAGGTGTTCTCTTCCATTGGCCTGAAAGGGCCGGTTCTGTATGAATTAATTCGCGCCATGGAAGACTACTTTACCAACGGGTTGGGCCAGCTTTATTCCGATCTCAATGCCGAGCTGGTTCGTCGTGGTGTGCTGCCTGACATGAAGCACCATATTTGGCGCACGGCGGATTCGCTGCACGGTGGCCGAGGCAAATCACGGCCAGCCATGACCGAATCACAGCGCAAGGCCATGGCCGTCAAGCAGGAAGCGCTTGCTGACGAGGACGTAGGCACCCTGTTGCCCAAGCTGGCGGGGCGTGAGCCCGACAGCAGCCGTGATCCGGAAGTAGGCCGTCAGTTCAAGCAGGCGGGCAGTCAGCTGTTGGCTGCAATGGATCACCTGGAAGCGGAAATGGACGGTTCCGAAACCCTGGTTGAAACCCTTCACAAACTGCATCAGGAG
>CAKZNR010000197.1 GCA_937129725.1 uncultured Cellvibrionales bacterium
ACAATGCCATCGCCTTTTATTCGCGCAGCATCGGGCTCAGCGACAGAGGTCAGCCGGTAGATATCGATGGCGGTATCAAATTGAGCGGTCGCGTTGGTAATACAGAATTTGGCACGCTGATTATGCGCCAGCAGGAGCACACCAATGTGTCCCGCAATGGCACTGTGGAAAATATCGGCTCGGATACGGCTCTGGTGGCGCGCATTCAGCAGCCGGTATTGGGTGAGTCGAAGCTGGGCCTGATATTTACAGACGGCAGCCCTCGTACCAATGAGGACAACTCCTTGATGGGTACAGACTTGCAGTATCGCGATTCCAGTTTCGTTACCGGGAAATCGATGGACGCCGTGCTGATGTATCAGCAAAGCGATACGCAGGGTATTTCCGACGATCAGGCAGCCTATTCGGCAGTAGTGTCTGTGGGCGGAAACACAGGTTGGAGTGGCGGAGCCCAGTACTTCGCAGTGGAAGACAATTACAGCCCTCAACTGGGCTTTACCCAGCGCACCAACGCGGCGCTCTATTCGTTCTCTCTGCAACACGAATGGCTATTTGAAGATCACAGCTGGATACAGGACATCCGCAGCAGCGTAAGTGCGCGGCGCTGGGAAGAGCTGGACAGTGGCATCATGGATTCGGAAAACGTACGCTTTACCCTGTTCAACATTAACAGCGTTCGTGGCGATCGCATCTCGATCAATACCGACCACGGCAAAGAACTGGTGCGCGGCGGCCAACGCACCACCGGCGACCTGGCATTCAACATTCCCGAAGGAATCTACAACGAAACCGGCTACAGCTTCAGCTATAACACGCCCAATCACTGGGACTGGAGCTCGCGCGTAAACCTCAGCTACAGCGACTATTTCACTGGCACGCGCACCCGCTATGGAATCGACCTGGGCTGGCAGCTTAACCGCTATCTTTCGTTCGACGGCGGCGTCACCCTGTCACAATATGATCTGCCCGAAGGAACTACTTACACGCGAGAGCTTGAATTCGACATGGAGATTTCCTTCGGCCCGTCGGTATCGCTCAGCTCGCAACTCGAGTTTGACAACGTGCGCAGAGAATTGAACTTTAATAACCGCCTGCGCTGGAACATTCAGCCCGGCCAGGATGTGTGGGTAGTGCTTAATCACGGCCTGATCGACCAGGATATCGACAACAAATTCGCCAATACCACCACCAACGCAGCCTTCAAGTTTCGCTACACTTACCGCTTTTAGGCCGGCAACGATAGCACTGCCGCCCGCACTCCCGGCCTGTTAATATGCACTTTCGGTGAACCGCACCCGGGTGCCCATTTTATGATTCGACAGCTGTCGACATTACTTTCCTTGCCCTTTTTGCTGGCCGCGCAGCTCTGCCTGGCCCAGGCGACCCTTTCGCCCATGATTTTTCCGTCCAGCCGCGACCGCATCGAGCTGGTTGGCCTGGTGCAGGAATTTCAGTTTATTTCGCCCCAGTCAATTATTCTGCTCGATGTGGCCAGCACCTCAGGCGCAAGCACTCAATGGCGCGTGACCACTTCGGCGGCTCCGGAACTGCGACGGTTTGGCTGGACCTCCGCGTCGCTGCAGGCCGGCGAGCTGGTGCACCTGGTTGGGCAACCTAAAGCCAATACCCCTTTCGAGCTCAGTCTGCTCGAACTCACCCGAGCCAACGGCGAAACCCTGCGCCCTGAAGAAGATAGCCTGCTGGATGAAATTTCGCCCGGCATTTGGCAACCCGTGCCTGCCCAGGGAAGTATTCGTGTGGAATTCGATCACTTCGGCTTCTCAACCGGTAGTTTTTCCATCGGCAGTTTTCAAGCCGCACTGCAAATACCAGAAGAAGGGCTTGAATCGGCCCGCTTTGAATTGGAGATGCTGGCCGAAGATATCCGCGGCAGCTCGCCAGAGCTAACCCAACTACTAAAGAGCGCGACCTTTTTTGACGCCTCGAGCTTTCCGATAATCCGCGTTGTCAGCACCGGGGTGCAGCGGCTGGATGAAAACCGCCTGCAAGCTTCGGTAGAAATAGAAGTGCGCGACCGCATCGTGCGAGCCAACCTGTTCATGACCGTCAACCGGGTTGACCTGCACCCACAAACAGGCAACCCGGCATTCGGATTAAGTGGGCAGGTTAGCCTGAACCGATCAGCTTTCGGCATGAGCCAGTACTTGCCGGATGTGGCCGATGAAATAGACGTGCGCTTTGAAACCGAGCTACAGCAGCAACCCCTGCCCGATCAGCCGCTTCAAGAGAATCCCGGAGGCCTGTTTCAGCCTGTTACCGATTCAAGCGCGGCACCTGCATTAAACCCGTAAACCCAGGCATAGCGCTTGCCGATAAGCGTCTCAGCCATGTCACCGGCTCGCCCCAGAATAGAGAGCTGAAAGTCGCCTGAAAGCCCGCTTCGCCGATGAAAAAAAACCATATTCTGGCGCGCAGTTTCCTGCACTCGTGTATTGCGTGCCTGCCGGTCGGCTTCGTATCCCAACAGTGCCGACTTCACATCCGTTGCAGCGGCCAACCGCCCAGCCAGGGTAGCCGCATCCTCCATGGCCATCACAGCGCCCTGGGCCATACTGGGCAACATGGCGTGCGCAGAATCTCCCAACAGGGCAACCCGGTTGTAAACCATGTGCTGCAGTGGCGGCCTTTCGTACAAGCCCCAGCAAAGAGCGCCATTCATGGCACCAACCAACTGCTGCACGCGCGGACACCAGCCTTCAAAAGCTCGCTTGAGCGGCTCCACATCGCTGGTGCCATGCCAGCGTTCGGGCACCACCACCGAGGTGTCTACGCAAGCCACCAGATTGAGCAGGCCACCGCGCCGAACCGGGTATTGCACCAGGTGCCTGCCGGGCCCTATCCATATGCGAGCACTGCCTCGTTCGCTGTCGGCCACCGCGTCGGCAGGCACCACAGCGCGCCAGGCTACCCGCCCGGTAAAGCTGGCATCGGCCTTGTCGAAACAGGCTTTGCGCACCGCCGAGTGAATACCATCGGCACCTATTACCAGGTCGGCCTGCCTTGCCTCGCCGTGCGAAACCACTAGTTGAGGGTTCGAATCGCCTTGCTCAACCGAAACAACCGGATTACCCAGCTCGACAACCCCGGGCAATCGCTGCTCCAACGCTTGCGCCAACACCGCTTGCAGATCCGCACGATGCAGCTGGTAGAAAGGGAAACCGAAGCGCTCTACCGCCCAGTCGTCCAGAGGATAGGAGCAAATCTCGCTTCCCGAAACGCCATCCATCATGCTGCCGCCCGGCGTACGCACCGCCCAACGCTCTATAGCCTCGCGCAGGCCAAGCTGTTGCAGCAAACGGGCGCCGTTGGGACCAATCTGAATGCCGGCACCCACTTCACTGAGTTCGGTGGCTTTCTCAAATAGCTTGATATTGCGGAACCCGGCCCGCTCCAGGCACAAAGCGGCGAAGAGGCCCCCGATGCCGGCACCGGCAATAGCGATGGAAAGCTCTTTGGAAAGCAGAATGAATACCTCCGGTTCGTGCAGAGTCTGTCAGCACGCACGCCCGACAAACAGGCAACTAGGCGGCAGTAAAGCTGACACTGCGTTCAGGCGGCGGTGTGTAGTCCACATTCGCGCCCCGATTCCACCTTGGTGGGGTCAAAATAATGCCGGCAGGAAGGCAATTTGTGAAGCGCCAGGTAGTCATCCAGCTGTTCGTCGGACCAGTTAAATACAGGTGCTACCTTGAGAATGCCGCGAGCATCTATCGAAAAGTGATCCAGACCGCGGCGAAAATCCGTGTCGTCCTTGCGAATTCCGGAAATCCAGATGCTGGGCTCAAGCTCGCCGAGCGCTCGCTCGAACGGTTCCAGCTTCACCAGGCGGGTGAACTCGGCATGTTTGTCGGGCTCGTCCAGCGTTGGGATGCCCCCCATCATCACATTGAGCCGCTCGGTAGTCACCCCGGGCACATAAACCCGCATGTCCAGATCGAGCCGCCGTATCAGCTGCTCGGCTACCACGTAGGTGTCGCGCATGTTGTAGCCCGAGTCGACCCAAACCACTGGCAGGCCGGGTAGGTGCTCACTGATAAGGTGAAGAATTACCGCCGAGCGCGGTCCAAAACTGGTGGTTGCAATGGTTGGCTCGGGCCGTTCAGATACCCAGCGCAGAATGTCCCCTGCAGAAGCATCTGCAAAGCGGGCATTCAGGTTGTCCAGGTCGAACTGCTTACTCATGTTATGTTGGATGGGGCCCCAAACCCTGTTATCCGGCTCCCAGACAGAGGGAGGACGCACACTATAATGGCGAGTCCTTATAATTAGAAATAATAAAAAATCATAAAACTAGCACAAATGGAATTAGAGACCGCAAAAAAGGCGCCGTTTCAACCCGGTCCAACCCTAACGATTTATCACTTGCACCGCGCCGCAACCGAGTCAAAAATATCTTGGTTGGCTCTTGCAGTTGTGGGCCATAGACCAAATATTCATTGCTGCACCTAACCCATGGGGAGACCTGGCGTGTTTCGAATCTTTCTTTTTCTGCTGACCAACCTGGCCGTGCTGGTGGTAGCCGGCATTGTGCTGAACCTGCTGGGCTTCAACGGCTATATGGATTCCACCGGCACCGACCTGAACCTGACAGCCTTGCTTATTTTTTGCGGTATTTTCGGCATGAGCGGTTCCATGGTGTCGCTCTTCATCTCCAAATGGATGGCCAAGCGCGCAACCGGTGCCCGAATTATTGACAATCCCCGCACTGCAGAAGAGCAATGGCTGGTGGAAACAGTGCGTCAGCTGTCCGAGCAGGCTGGCATAGGCATGCCCGAGGTCGCCATTTTCCCCGCGCAGCAATCCAACGCCTTCGCCACCGGCTGGAATCGCAACAAGGCACTGGTAGCGGTTAGCGAAGGGCTATTGCAGCGCTTCGACCGCGACGAAGTACGGGCCGTTATGGCGCACGAAATTGGCCACGTGGCCAACGGCGACATGATTACCCTGGCGCTGGTGCAGGGCGTGGTGAATACCTTCGTGATGTTTTTTGCTCGCATTATCGGGCACACGGTTGACCGGGTTGTCTTCAAAAACGAGCGGGGCCACGGCATTGCCTTCTGGATTACCACAATCATTGCCGAGATCGTGCTGGGCATTCTCGCCTCGATGATTGTTTTCTGGTTCTCGCGCCGCCGAGAGTTCCGCGCCGACCAGGCCGGTGCAACGCTCGCCGGGCGACAGTCCATGATCAACGCACTTCAACGCCTTCAAGCCGAAGTGCGAGCCCAGGTTCCCAACCAGATGCCGGACACCCTGACAGCTTTCGGTATTACGCCGGGGTTTGGCAAGCGGGTATCACGGGCATTTATGACGCATCCGCCGCTGGATGAGCGCATTACCGCACTGCAAAACAGTCTTTGATTCGTTACTCGTTGCGCTCGGCGGCACCCCAGCAGCCAGCTGTTGTATTCGGCACCACTTTTGGGCATCTTTGAGTCGATGTAGTCGATGGGGGATCTTCGCCTTTGGATGTAAACAACCTGGCACGATTGCTGGAAGACAACGCCAGCCTGTTCGAAGCCTTAATTGACCTGCTTCCTGCCCCGGTCTACATCAAGGATTCTCGGGGGCACTTCCTCCAGTTCAATTCCGCCTTTGCCCAGCTTTGGAACCTGCCGGAAGACCACCATCAGTTGCTGGGAAATACTCTGGCAAAGGTGTATGGCGATCACCCTACCATTGAAGACTTGCATCAGCGCGAACAGGCCCTGATGCAGGATCGCGGTTGTCGCATCGACCAGCTCGACTGCTCCGATGTGCTCGGCAAACCCGCCATTTTTCATATTCATTCCTGTGCCACTCAGGATGAACAGGGCAACCTGACAGGCTTTGTCGCCATTCTTTTTGATATCACTGCGCGGGTAGAGCTCGAGCGCAAACTGGAGCAGCTGTCCCAGGTAGACGAACTCACCAATATTGGCAACCGCCGTCACGGCATGGCGCACCTGGACAGTGCACTCGATCACGCCAGACGGCATCATTTCAACCTGTCACTGACCATGCTCGACATTGACCTGTTCAAGCAGGTGAA
>CAKZNR010000198.1 GCA_937129725.1 uncultured Cellvibrionales bacterium
ATGCGGAAAAACGTTACGTGGTGCGCGTGCCTATTCGCATGGGCAACGACGAGTGGGAAATTGATCTCACGCTGACCAACCGGGATTCCATGGGGTACCGCATGCTGCTGGGCCGGGAGGCAATGGGTGAGCGAATGCTGGTAGATCCGGCCGGTTCCTTTTTCACCGGTCCCGTGTCCGAGTCGCAACTTGAAAACTACTACGGTATGGAGAATCGCGAGCGCAGTGGTTTAAAGATTGGTTTGCTTGCCAGCAATCCCGACCTTTACAGCAACCGGCGCATCCTCGAAGCCGGCGAAGAGCGGGGCCACGAGATGGTGTTCCTCAACGTTCAGCAAAGCTATATGAAGCTGGATGCTGAGTCGCCCGCGGTGCACTACCGCGGCGGCTGGGTGGTCGATGACCTGGACGCTGTTATTCCGCGAATTCGTCCCAGCGCCACCTTTTATGGCTGCGCGTTGTCCCGGCATTTCGAGAGCATGGGTGTGTATGTGCTTAACTCGGCCTCGGCGATTCAGCAGTCGCGTGACAAGTTGTTTGCGCTGCAATTGATGCTGGCCAATGGTATTGATATTCCGGTTAGTGGTTTTGCCAATTCACCGCAAGACACGGATGATCTGATCAAAATGGTCGGCGGTGCCCCTCTGGTGGTCAAATTGCTCGAAGGTGCACAGGGTCGCGGTGTGGTGCTGGCGGAAACCCGTAAAGCGGCAGAATCGGTAATCAATGCCTTTAAATCGCTCAAGGCCAACCTTCTGGTGCAGGAATTTATCGCCGAGGCGAAGGGCACTGACCTTCGCTGCTTTGTGATTGGAAACAAAGTTGTTTCATCTATTCAGCGCACGGCGGCACCCGGCGAGTTTCGAGCCAACCTGCACCAGGGTGGCACAGCAGCTATTGCCAAAATTACGCCCCAGGAGCGCAAATTGGCGCTTAAGGCTGCAAAAACCTTTGGCCTGAAAGTGGCGGGAGTGGACATTATTCGTTCCAGCCGCGCACCCTTGCTGCTGGAGGTGAATTCGTCACCTGGTCTGGAGGGTGTTGAAGGTGCCACCGGCAAGGACATTGCCGGGCTGATGATTAGCCATATTGAAAAGAGCCTGGGCTGGAAGAGGGAAGTAGCGGTTCAACCTGATCCAACCAGCTAAAGCTCCCTTTCCATACGGATGGCATCGCTGCCGTCCTGGTAAAAGCCTGTCAAATGAGTTTGTTGCCTGAACCCGAGTTTTTCATATAGCCGAATTCCAGCCAGGTTGTCCTGTCTCACTTCCAGGTAAATTTGTTGGTAGCGCCCGATTTCCATCAACCGGCGATAAGCTTCAGTGATCAATGACTCGGCTATACCTCGACGTTGATAATCCTTGGCAACCGCAAGCGAGTAGGCCCGGGCGCGCCGACTGTTTTGCCGAAAAATAATGAGTAAACAGCCGGCCAGATTACCGCTGGAGAATGCGCAGAGAAGCAGAGCGTTGTTAGCCGTAATCCAGTGACGCAAACGCCGCTGGCTCAACCTGTCTCCGCTAAAGGATTCGATCTCCAGTTCCAGCAATAGGTTGAGGTCTTGCTCTCTGGCGAGGCGAATTTCGGGGGTTGAATTTGTTTGAACGCGCATCTTTCAATCGGCGAGAAAAGGCCTATTCTACGCACTTTGGAAGGAATCCTGCGCAATGCGTAAACACTATCTGGTTGTTGAGTCGTTAGCAGACTGGCAGCCCTACCAAGCGACTGATCAGTTGATCAGTTTCCGGGATTACCTTCAGCTTCCCGATAGCAGCCACGAGCGCATCAGTGTGATCAATCTCGCCCGCGACTATGGCTATCTCAAGCCTGGCTACTATTGTTCGTTGCTGGCCGAGGCTCGTGGGCATCGTGTCGTCCCGGGTACCGCGGTACTGAACGATTTGGCTGAGCCACTCCTCTACGAGCAAGGCATTAGTGAGCTCGCGCGCCTGCTGCGCAATATGGCAGCAAAGGGCTGATCATGGGCAGTTGGTCGGTAACCCGAATATGGAGAATGAACTGATGAAACATCTCGTTATTGTTTTTGCACTGCTATTCGTTAGCCCACTGCTTGCCCAGTTTGAACCTTCCGAAGCGAGAGAGTTTACAGTGGCGGCGCCGTCTGAATTGGGCACCTTGCCCGAAGGTATTGGCCTCGCGCCGGGCGAGAAAGCGCCGGATGTGGGTTTGCACAGCATTCACGACCGGCCGGTGGCCCTGTCGGGTTTGTGGGAGCAGCAGCCGATTATGCTGGTGTTTTATCGCGGCGGCTGGTGCCCCTACTGCAATGGCCAGATTCGTGAGTTAACGGTCCGCTCCGAAGACTTTGCCGCATTGGGGGTACAGCCGGTGCTGGTCAGTGTCGACAAGCCGGAAGCGTCGCTGGCCCTGAAGGCCAACTACGATATTCCCTTTCCGGTGCTGTCGGACTCCGAGTTGGTTGCGTTGAATGCCTAGCGGGTGCGATTGGGTATCAATGAGGAAACCTACCAGCGCTATCAGGGCTTTGGCATTGACCTGGAAGAGTGGTCTGGCCAGAAAGAACATGCCATTGCCATTGCGTCGGTGTTCCTGATCGACACCGAGGGCACAATTCTCTAGTCCCACGCTGACATGCATTTTACCCAGCGGCCCTCGGCCAGTCAGTTGCTTGAAGTGATTGGGCAGGTCGAGTTTTAAGCGTTGGCCAGAAGCCGATAGCTATTCAGGCGGTCATCCAGTGAATGGGTGACAGCTACCAGCCCGATTTCCTCCACTGCAAACTGGCTAGCCAGTTGCTGAATTTTTTCGCGGCACTGTTCTGGAGTGCCGGTTGTCATGCTGTGCAGGGTTTCGTCGAACAGGTTCTGGTGTGAAGGCGCCAGACGCCGGTAGGCATCCTGTACCTCTTCGGGTGACTTCAGCGGCTCTTTTACACCCAACTGGGTAGCCACCTTGCGCCAGGCTGCCGTGCCGGCAATCAGCTTGGCTTGCGCTTCGGTTTCGGCGCAAACGCAGGCAATAGCCAACATTTTTTGCGCTTTGCCTTCATGGCCTGCCTCGCGCAGGTGAGCTTCGTAGTTGTCAAAAATTTCGGGCGAGCAGGCTTGCGGTGCAATAAAACGGGCCACTGCCAACCCCATTCCCAGTTGCCCGGCCAGGCTTGAACTGCCGCCACCGGAACCCAGCATCCAAAGCTGCGGGCAGGGTTGGTTGTCGGGCAGTGCACGAAGTTCATAGTAGGGGTGTTCACTGGCCAATTCATTGCGAAGCAACCCGACCAGGTCGGCGGCCTGGCGCGGAAAGTGATCGCCGGCCGAGGGCCCGTGGGGTGCTGCCAATGCCGCCGTGCTAAGCAGGTTGCCTCCTGGCGCGCGGCCAATACCCAGGTCGATGCGATCGGGGTAGAGGCTGGCCAGCATGCGGAATACCTCGGCCACCTTGTAAGAACTGTAGTGGGTAAGCATCACCCCACCGCTACCAATGCGCATATTGCGGGTTTGTGCCGCAATGGCGGCAATCAGGATTTCCGGACAGGGGTTGGCAAACTGAATGCTGTTGTGGTGCTCTGCTACCCAGTAGCGGTAGTAGCCCAGCTCGTCGCAGGTTTTTGCCAACTGGATGGAGTCTGACGGTGCCTGCATGGCGGGGGAAGTGCCATGCACGGGGGATTGGTCAACAACGGTTAGCTTCAGGTTCATGCTTTGCTCGGTTTTGGTGCGGCGGGCATGGTAGCTGATTGCTGGCTACCTGCCCAACATGCCTGTAGTCACACATAGGAATAAAAAAACCGCAGGCAGATTAATTGAGTACACTGGGTCAATGACCCTTCCCCGTTTGCGGTATCAAACACTCGAATTTGGAGACATAGATATCCATCTTTGTACCCTGCGTGACACGCAGGAATATTCCGACCCTCAGGGTGAAGCCGAAAATCTGGGTATCAATTCAGCAACCTGGTCGCTATTCGGGGTGGTATGGCCCTCCAGCCTGGTGCTTGCGCATTTTCTGAACGATTTTGAAACCAGCGACAAGCGCATTCTCGAAGTGGGTTGCGGTATGGCGCTTTCCAGCTTGCTGCTGAACAAGCGCCGCGACGATATTACGGCGACCGACTACCACCCCGAAGCAGAAATGTTTTTGCAGCGAAATACGCTACTGAATGGCGATCGGGATATTGCCTTCGAACGTGTCGGCTGGGCAGACGATGAGGATAGCCTGGGCCGTTTTGACCTGATTGTGGGCAGCGACGTGCTTTACGAAGACGACCACATCGACCTGTTAGCCAACTTCCTCAACAACCATGCGCAGCCGGCTTGCGAGATTGTGCTGGTCGATCCGGGCCGCGGTCGCAAAAGCAAATTGAGCACGCGTATGGCCGAATTCGGCTTCGAGGCGGCCCACGAAAAGCCGCAGCACACAGACTATCTGCAAAAGGCCTACAAGGGCGATATTCTCAGGTTCAGGCGCTCGCAGTAGAAGCAGCATGAGCTACCCGGGCTACAAGTTTTCAGCCTCAATCATCAGCGCCAGGGCCTGACTGTAATACTGGCCGGTGTTACCGGCTCGGGTCAGGTAGGTATTGAGCTTCTGTAGAGCTTGATCTGGCTCACCCATGCGCAGCAAGGCTTCACCCCAGAAGTAGTAAAGAGAGTCTTGCAGGCCAACGCCATTGCGTTCCAGCAGCTGCCCGAAAAAGTGGGCATCTTCGAAACGGCTTTCTTTCATGGCGTCGCTGAAGGCAATCAGGTATTTGTCGCGGCGAATTTCCGGCGAAAGCGAAGCGTCGCGGTTCCATGTGCTGTCCAGCCGTGCCTGGTAAGCGTCGATTTCGGCTTCAGTGGCGGCCTGCTCGGCGGCTTCCTGCGCCAACTGTTGTTGCAGAATGCGGTCTTCTTCGGCGGCAACCGAGCGAGCGCGCAGTGCTGCCACGTCCCATTCATTCTTTTCCGTCTCTTCGAGAATACTGCTGTTGCCAAAGCCCCAGCGAGTGCGTTCATTGTTGATATCAGCACCTGCGTCTATCAGCATCTGAGCGCATTCCAGACCATTATTTTTTGCGGCGTAAAAAAGTGGCGTGTCCCGGTATCCGCCACTAAAGGTCAAGTCGGCGCCGGCATCCATCAGCAGCTGGAAAAGCTCGGGATCGCAGTTGAACTTGTCAGAAGTGACCAGAAAAACCAGCGGTCTTAAGGTCGAGTAAACACCTTGGGCTTCTCTAGCCTGAATACCATTGGGATCTGCGCCAGCGTCCAGCAGTGCTTTTACAATCGGAATAAATTCAGGGTCTTCCAAATCGCGATTAAGCATGGCGGTAATGAGGGGTCGATCCCAAAAGCCGCCTACTTCATTTGGGTTAGCGCCCTTGCGCCAGAAGGGCTTACACCTGTTGCAAATTCCCTTTTCCGGCAGCTTCGTACAGGGCTGGAGGCGGAGTGCTGGCACAGGCGGTGAGCAGCAACAGGCCGCTAACAAGTGCGGTTCGAAGGGGGGCGCTGAGCATGGGTTTCTGCCTGTTTGGAATCAGCGGTTTTTTTAGGGGGTTTTTCGGAATTTGGGGAAGCCCGGCGCACGTTGGTAAGCGTCTGGTTAGGAATGGGGTTTTGGATATAGCCAGGCGGGATGCACTCGGCACATCCCTGTGCCTCGGGCCGTTGGCCTCGCTCGGCTTTGCCTCGCGCTCCAAATTTGCTCCTGCAAATTTGTGAACCGCCTTCGACGGTTCGATGCTTTCCAACTGATCACCAAACAAAAAACCCGCCATAACGGCGGGTTTTATGTTTGGTGGAGCCAGGCGGGATCGAACCGCCGACCTCTACAATGCCATTGTAGCGCTCTCCCAGCTGAGCTATGGCCCCGAAAAGCGAGAGAGCGCGAATTCTAGGGACGAGATGTGGGGGTGTCAATATGAATTCCGCACACAGAGTTCGCATCCGTGCGGCACTTCTCTATAATGCACAGCCGGTCTGCGCCGACCCGCTTTCTCAATGTATCGGCGCATCGAAAATTCTAAAACGAACCAATCGGAGATTCCCTGTGAAGGCACCCGTTCGCGTAACCATCACCGGCGCAGCCGGACAAATCAGCTATTCCCTTCTGATGCGAGTTGCATCTGGCCAGATGCTGGGCCCGGATCAGCCCGTTATTCTTCAATTGCTGGAGATTACCCCGGCACTGGATGCGCTGAAGGGCACTGTGATGGAAATCGACGACTGTGCTTTCCCGCTGGTTGCCGACATCGTTCAAACCGACGACCCCAATGTGGCCTTCAAAGATACCGACTACGCGCTGCTGGTTGGCGCCCGTCCTCGCGGCCCCGGTATGGAGCGTAAAGACCTGCTGGAAGCCAATGCGGCCATCTTCTCGGTACAGGGCAAGGCGATTAACGATCATGCCAGCCGCGATATCAAGGTACTGGTGGTAGGTAACCCGGCCAATACCAACGCCCTTATTGCCCAGCGCAACGCGCCGGATATCGATCCGCGCAACTTCACTGCCATGATGCGCCTCGACCACAACCGTGCGCTCAGTCAGCTCGCTGCCAAAATCGGTAAGCACAATACCGACGTGAAAAAGATGACTATCTGGGGCAACCACTCATCTACCCAATACCCCGACATTCATCACGCCACCGTGGCCGGCACGCCCGCCATGGACCTGGTACAACAGGATTGGTACGAATCGGACTTCATTCCCACCGTGCAACAGCGCGGAGCCGCCATTATTGCCGCGCGTGGTGCTTCCAGCGCGGCCTCTGCCGCAAACGCAGCAGTAGACCACATGCGCAGCTGGGCAGTGGGCACCGATGAAGGTGACTGGGTGTCCATGGGCGTATACAGCGATGGCAGCTACGGAATCGAGGAAGGTCTGATCTATTCTTTCCCCTGCACCTGTTCAAATGGCGACTGGAGCATTGTGCAAGGGCTGGAAGTAAACGACTTCTCGCGCGGCAAAATGGACGCAACTGCCCAGGAACTCAGCGAAGAGCGTGACGGCGTTGCCCACCTGCTTCCCTGATTCACGCCTGATGGGGCAGGGGAACCTGCCCCCGATCTGGAGAGTTCACTATGGTTAATCCGGTAGAGCCCGGTAATCCTGCCCCCGATTTCAGCCTGCAGAACCAGGATGGCGAAATCGTTAGCCTGGCCGATTTCAAAGACAAGCCGCTGGTCGTGTATTTTTATCCCAAAGCCATGACGCCAGGCTGCACCGTGCAGGCCTGTGCGCTGCGCGATGCGCGGGCCGACTACGAATCGGCCGGTGTGCAGGTTGTTGGCATCAGCCCCGACCCGGTGAAGCGACTGAAAAAGTTCGCCGAGCGTGACCAGTTGAGTTTCACCCTGCTTTCGGATGAAGGCCACGCGGTGGCCGATGCGTTCGGTGTGTGGGGTCTGAAAAAATTCATGGGCCGGGAATTTGACGGCATTCACCGTATGACCTTTATCATTGATGCCGATGGGCAGGTTGTACACACCATGAAAAAGGTGAAAACCAAAACCCATGACCAGGACGTATTGTCCTGGATAAAAGACAACCTTTAGGAGAACAGTCTTGCTCGAGTTTCTAATCCCGGCAGCACATGCCCAGGACGCCGTTCCGGCGGAGTCCAACCCAATTTTTTCATTGCTTTTCTTTGTTGGCCTGTTTGCCCTGATGTATTTCATGCTGATTCGTCCGCAACAGAAGCGCGCCAAAGAACACCAGAACCTGGTGGGAAGCCTTTCGAAAGGTGATGAAGTGGTTCTTACCAGCGGCCTGGTGGGCAAGGTAACCGGCCTCACCGACGACTACATGACACTGGATACCGGTACGGTTGAACTGAAATTTCAGCGCATTGCAGTTCATGCCGTTTTGCCCAAAGGCACCATCAAGAACATCGATTAATCCCGTATGGCTACCCGACACCCGGGGAAAGTCTGATGATGGCAGGGGTGCCGCGGCTACAACTTGCCCAGTTGCCCACACCTCTGCAATTTCTCGAGCGCCTATCCGAACGCTGCCAACGCGAAATCTGGGTAAAGCGCGACGACCTTACTGGGCATGCTGTGTCCGGCAATAAAATTCGCAAGCTGGAGTACAGCCTGGCGAAGGCCCGGCAGGAAGGCGCCGACCTGGTAATTACCTGCGGCGGAGTGCAATCCAATCACTGTCGTGCCACCGCCATTCTGGCTGCCCAACTGGGTTTGAAAGTGCAGCTGTTATTGCGCGGTGACGAACCCGAACTGGTCGATGGCAACCTTTTTCTGGACCAGCTCGCCGGTGCGCAAATCAGCTATTTTGCTCGCCGCTACTACTCTGCCCACCTTGATTTCATCGTTGAGGAAACCTGCGAGCAGGCCCGTCGAGAGGGCCACAAACCCTTCTTCATTCCTACCGGGGCCAGCGATGCTGTGGGTGTGTGGGGTTATTACAATGCAAGCGAAGAGCTGGCACGTGATTTTGAACGGGAGCAAATTGCGCCCGATTATTTGATTAGCGCTACCGGTTCAGGCGGTACCCAGGCCGGGCTAACGGCCGGAGTGGCTGAACACATGCCCGGATTGCAGGTGATTGGCTATGCGGTGTGTGACGACGAAGCCTGGTTCTGTAACAAGGTAAAAAGCGATCTGGCGGACTGGAGTGAGGCCTACGGTATGCCATTGAAAACGCATGACGGCTCGGTGCAGGTTCGCGACCGCTATATTGGCGAGGGTTATGCCATTGCCTCGCCGGCGGTGTTTCAATCCATTCGCGACCTGCTGCAGTTGGAAGGCCTTTTGCTCGACCCGGTATACACTGGCAAGGCCTTTTACGGCATGCTTAGCGACCTTGAAGCCGGGCTGTTGCCAGGCGATGGTCCGCTTGTTTTTGTTCACACCGGCGGAAGTTTTGGCCTGTTTGCACAGCGCGAGCAAATGCTTGCCTCGCTTCGCGACCTATAAAAACTGGTGATGCCGGGAGTATCGGATGTTTGAAAACCTGCTTTCTCAGCTGAACTCACTGGCCTGGGGCCCGCCCATGCTGGTACTGCTGTTGGGAACCGGTATTTTCCTCAGCGTTGGCCTGCGGGGCATCACGCTCACCCGCATCGGCGATGCCTTTGGTGAACTATGGCGGGGAAGGCATTCGCAGGAGGGTGGCGAAATCCCACCTTTCAGGGCTTTGATGACTTCCCTGTCGGCAACCATTGGCACGGGTAACATTGCGGGTGTCGCCGCGGCCATTGGCATTGGTGGCCCCGGGGCATTGTTCTGGATGTGGATGACGGCCCTGGTGGGCATGGGCACCAAGTATGCCGAAGCCGTACTGGCGGTGGAGTATCGGCAAAAAAACGATAAGGACGAGTTTGTTGGCGGTCCCATGTATTACATCCGTAACGGTCTGGGTAAGAAGTGGCAGTGGATGGCAATTGCCTTTGCCGTTTTTTGTGGCTTCGGCGGCCTCGGAATCGGCAATGGGGTTCAGGCCAACTCGGTAGCCGATGCGCTGGTGCACTCCTTCGGTATTCCCGAATGGGTCACAGGTTTGGTGCTGGCCGTGCTGATTGCCCTGGTAATTTTTGGTGGCGTAAAACGTATTGCAACGGTGGCGACCCGGCTGGTTCCGGTGATGGCGTTGGCTTACATTGGCGTGGGTTTGCTGATACTGGCGATGCATCTGCCGCAGTTGCCAGCCGCGCTTTCCACCATTGTCAGCTCGGCCTTTACCGGCACGGCGGCCGAGGGCGGCTTTGCCGGGGCTGCCGTGTGGATTGCCATTCGCATGGGTGTGGCGCGCGGCATCTTTTCCAACGAAGCGGGCCTGGGCAGTGCACCCATCGCCCATGCGGCGGCGCAAACCAACAGCCCGGTTCGTCAGGGGCGCATTGCAATGCTGGGCACCTTCATCGATACCATCCTTTTGTGCTCAATTACCGGCCTGGTGATTGTGGTAACCGGGGTATGGACCGGCGAAGAGGCAGGCAGCGCCATGACGGCGGCTGGATTTGCATCGGTGCTGCCCGGGGGCGATCGTATTGTGGCTGTCGGGTTGGCGCTGTTTGCCTTTACTACGCTTCTGGGCTGGAGTTACTACAGCGAGCGCTGTTTCGGGTTCTTGTTCGGTGTCAGGGCTCTGATTCCTTTCCGCGTAGTGTGGGTGTTGATGATTCCGGTGGGTGCCACCGTTAACCTGGGCGTGATCTGGACGATCGCCGATACCATGAACGGGCTGATGGCACTGCCCAACCTGATTGCATTGCTATTGTTAAGCCCGGTTGTGTTCCGCTTAACCCGCCAGGAAAAAACTGCTTCGGTGCAAAGCGAATGAATCCCGACCAGCTTACTATCGCCATCTCTTCGCGTGCCCTGTTCGACCTGGATGAAAGCCATCGAGTGTACGAAGAAGAGGGCGTAGAGGCCTACGCACGCTACCAGATAGAGCACGAGGATGAGCCTTTGCCACCGGGCGAAGCCTTCAACCTGGTGCGCAAGATGCTGCAGATCAATACCCAGCTGAACGAGAAACGGGTTGAGGTAATCCTGCTATCGCGCAACAGTGCTGACACCGGGCTGCGGATATTCAATTCCATCGAGCATCACTCGCTGCCTATTTCGCGAGCGGCTTTTTGCGGTGGTGAAGACCCATGGCGCTATATCCGCGCCTTCCAGTGTGACCTTTTTCTCTCGGCACATGCCGCCGATGTGCGCGGCGCCCTCGAGCAGGGGGTTGCCTCGGCAACGCTTCTGCCCAGCAGCGGCAAAAAAGCCGACCACTCGAACGAGGTTCGTTTTGCTTTCGATGGCGATGCCGTGCTTTTTTCCGACGAGTCGGAGCGCATTTTCAAGGAATCCGGTCTGGATGCCTTCTCCACCAACGAGAAGAATTCTGCCCGCCAGCCTCTGAGTGGCGGCCCGTTTCGTTCCTTCCTGGCCGCCCTGCAACATCTGCAGGCCAAGTTTCCGCCCGGTGAATGCCCGATACGAACCGCGCTGGTTACCGCACGCTCGGCTCCGGCCCACGAGCGTGTTATCCGCACGCTGCGCGAATGGAACATCCGCCTGGATGAATCGTTGTTTCTGGGCGGCTTGCCCAAGGGCGAGTTTTTGCAGGCCTACTGTGCCGACGTGTTTTTCGACGATCAGCAAGCGCATTGCGACTCGGCCAGCGTGCATGTGGCTACTGGCCATGTGCCCGCCGGCGTGGCCAACGAGCTGCCAGAAAAGCCCGATTAGCTCTTGACGGGTTGCGCAAGGAAGCGCAAATTATCGGTTATTCCATTTTGTTTGGACGATAGATGAAACTGCAGCAGCTTCGTTATATATGGGAAGTGGCGAGACACGACCTCAATGTCTCGGCTACCGCCCAAAGTTTGTATACCTCACAGCCCGGTATTTCCAAGCAAATCAGGTTGTTGGAGGATGAGCTGGGGGTCGAGATATTCAGTCGATCCGGCAAGCACCTGACGCGCGTTACGCCAGCGGGTGAAGAAATACTGCGCCTGGCAGGCGAAGTGCTGCACCAGACCGATAATATAAAGAGTGTGGGCCAGGAATACAGCGACCCCAGTTCGGGCACGCTGTCCATTGCCACCACTCATACCCAGGCCCGCTACGCGCTGCCTCCTGCCATTCAGCAGTTCATCAAGAAGTATCCCGAAGTCGCCCTGAATATGCACCAGGGCACGCCTATGCAAATCTCCGAAATGGCTGCCGAGTGGAGCGTTGATTTCGCCATTGCCACGGAGGCTCTGGATTTGTTTGTGGATCTCATCATGATGCCTTGCTACCGCTGGAACCGTTGCATCCTGGTGCCGAAAAATCATCCCCTGTGCCAAACTTCCTTTTTGACTATCGAGAACCTGGCA
>CAKZNR010000199.1 GCA_937129725.1 uncultured Cellvibrionales bacterium
TGCACTTCGCCTGAAACGCTGCCCAGGCTTGCAAGGCCGGCTTGCTGAAGAAACTCTGCCATACCCTGCCCCAGTGCAGAGTTCAGCGACATGCTGAAGCCGGCGGCTGCAAAACCAATGCCCTGGTCGAATATCAAGGGGCCGTGTTCCAACCGAATGGGTAACACCAGCGGCTGCAGCATTTCCTGCATCATCTGGCGCTGCTCGGGAGACATGTCATCGCCCAAAAAGTAAGCCTGATCAAACTGGATTTGTAGCTGGTATTGCGAGTGGCGGTATCCCCGATCAACCTGCAGCGAAAACTGGTAGCCGGGCCACTGAATGTCGCCAATCGCTGCTCGGGCTTCCTTTTCGATTTGCATGCCAATATAAAGTGGCGAGGCCAGCATCAGTACGATCAGAGCCAGTACGAAAGTCATGCGCTTCATTGATTAAAATTCTCCCGAATCAGGCGAATCATTCAATCAGACTCTATGGATTCAATCCAGCCAGCCGGACTGAAAGCGGCACTGCCTCTCACGCGGAACGGACCTATTGCGCATTCGTTGAACCAGCTTTAAACACCAACCAGAGTGCGCAGCAGGTAGCCGGTTATCCAGGCCAGTGAAGCGGCTGTTCCGCCCGTTAGCAGAGTACGAATACCCGCCGGCAACATGGGTTTGGACAGGAAGCGGCTTTTCAGACTGCCGATGGCAAAAAACATAATGCCCGCCAGCACCGAGCTGGCAATGAAGTGTTGCGCCAGAGTTCCACCCGGAATCAGCAAGGGCATCAGCGGTACGGCACCCACCAGCACAAAAGCGAAAAAGGTCACCAGACCAGAGCGCCATGGGTTGGCCAGGTTTTCCTGCAGGCCGTGTTCCTCGCGCATCATGGTGGATATCCAAAGCTCCCGATCGGAGGTCACGGTTTCCACTATTCGATCAAGTATTTCGCCGCTAAAGCCCTTTTGCTCGAATATGTGCCGCACTTCTAAGCGCTCGCCTTCAGGAATGCGCTCAATGTGGTCTTCCTCGTCGCGGCGCATGGCATCGGCAAATTCTTCCTGCGAGCGAATCGCCTCGAAATTGCTAACCGCCATGCTGAAACCATCGGCGAACAGATTGGCAAAGCCCAATACCAGCGCCACAGAAGATGGCAGACCAGCGCCCACCGCCCCGGCCACAACCGCGAAGGTAGTCACGCAGCCATCGATGCCCCCCAACACGGCGTCGGAGATATCCTGCGAATTGTTGTCGGCATCGAGACGCTTGAGTATTTCCTCGTCGTGGTGCTCGTCAACCAGCTGTCGATCAGACCTGGGTTTCATAGCCAGTACCTCTAATTCCATTGTAGAGGGTAAGCGTGGCCGTAAAACAAAAAAAGCGGGCCAAAGCCCGCTCTTTTTTGAACAGAATGGCGCTATTGAAGGACCAGCCCATTCCAGTCGGCAATGTCGGTATCCCAGTGCAGGGTAACCTGACGTTCCTCTCCGGTGCGATTGAAAGTAATCTCGACCTCGTACTCGCCCGGATAGGCAAAGACCTTCTGCAGCTCAAAACGCCCTGGGTTGCGGCGAGCTTCTTCTACTGCAAACGGGCCCCAGCTTTTCCCGCTATCCATGTGCTCAATCATCACTTTGGCATTTTCAATGGTGCCCAACACTGGCTCGGCGCCTTCTTCAGCGCGCATGTCTCGAACGAGGAATACCAGCGAAGACTTCTGCTGGGTCATGGCCGGAAGCGGGCTTGTCTCGAACAGAATTTTGATGCCGGCCTCGGCATCTTCGGTGGCCGAGTGGGCAAACAGGGTTGGTGCCAATCCCACGCAAATCAGGCCTATCAAAAGCTTGCTAAATGTTTTCATCTTAAATCCCCCAGGGTGGAGTATCGGAATGGTTTGTCCCCCGACAAACCTGAGCGCCGCTTTACGGCCCTATAAGTAAAGACCTAGTCTGCCTCAAGCAGAACAGGCTTTACACTTCATAACAATACAGAGGCGCTACTTACAGGAAGCGGTAATAGTCCAGCTTTTGAAATCGTTGAAACCCATCTGCACACCAAAGCGCTCGGTATTGCGCCCGTCGGGCGCCTCGGCGCGTAAATCCCAGCATCCGGGGGTTATGGAAAAACTGTAAGTTTCCCCATTCACAATCACGTCGGAGCCGAGCTGATCTTCGCCCCAGGTATTGCTTGAGCAGGGCGAGAAGTACAGGTACTAGATTGAACCGCCACTGCGGTTAACGATATCCAGATTGGCATTGCCGCCGCTTACGGTTGCCGGAGAACTACAGCCAGCAAACAAGAGCGCAGCGCCCAGAAAGAGCATGGTGCGAAACATACAGGTGAGTTTTTTCAACTTATTCTCCGAACGACGGATTAGGCCAACCATCATGATAGGCCAGCTACCCATTCCATGCGACATTTTGCCCAATGGTGCTGCGGCGAAAACCAGTCTAGTTTGGCTGCATTTAAAGTAGAGATCGCTACATGAATAGACGAGATTTTGCTGGTCTGCTGGCTGGCCTAAGCGCGATTGCGTCACTTGCCGCAAAGGCGCAAAATGCGCAGCCGGCCGGCACAGCAACCAGCGTAACCTGCCTGATTCACCCCAATATGGTGATGATGGACCTTGTAGCTCCCCTTACAGTGTTCAACCTGCTGCTCGCCGATATCCGCCTGGTTGCCAAGTCCAGTGACCCGGTGAGCACAGAATTGGGCCTGCCCGTCGTTCCCACCCACACATTCGCAACCGCACCGCGTCAGTCGACCGTGCTGTTTGTACCGGGTGGCCTGGCTGGAAGCGTTGCTACCATGCAGGATCAGAGTACCTTGAACTACCTTGCCGAGGCAGGCGCGCAAAGCGACTGGGTAACCAGCGTGTGCACTGGCTCGCTACTATTGGCGGCAGCCGGCCTGCTGGACGGCTATCGGGCCACCTCGCACTGGTACGTGAAAGACCTGCTGGCAATGGCCGGTGCAGAGGTTACCGATGGCAGAGTAGTGCACGACCGCAACCGCCTGACAGGCGGGGGTGTTACAGCCGGCCTGGATTTCGGCTTGTCGCTGGCGGCGCAGCTGGCTGACGAAAATATGGCCAAAACCATTCAACTGGTGCTGGAATACGACCCGGCACCGCCCTTCAATGCCGGCACACCGGAAACTGCAGGTGAAGAACTAACTTCGCGCGTGCTGGAGCGGCGAAATCCGCTGATTGAGCAAGCGCGAACGGCCTTGAGTGGTCGCCAGATCTAGTTGGCAATAACTAGGCCGTCCTGACTTTCACATCCGGACGACCAGCGCATCTGCTCTTGAAAATATCCCAATCTAGATCATATAGAAACAGGATCCGTCCAACTTGCCTGGTCGAACCGGTGGTTCAATTCACCTGCTAACGCAGGCCACAAACAAAAAAGGCCCCGCATTGCGGAGCCTTTTATGTTCGTGGTGCCCAGGGGCGGAATCGAACCACCGACACGGGGATTTTCAATCCCCTGCTCTACCGACTGAGCTACCTGGGCAATGTGCCGTAATGACAAACTGTTGGATCTTTGACGCGCCTCACACTCGGCTCGGCGGAAAAGAGGCGCGTATTAAAACGACTGGCCTGCGGGGTGTCAAGCGGCCTTTGCTTTACTCGGTTTCGGAAGGCGGAATGTAACCCTCGGCCTGGTCAACCTCGCCACCTTCAAAGTATTTGTCGCGCTGCTCGTCCAGATAGGCGCGGTCTTTTGCATCCATCAGGTTCAGGCGTTTTTCGTTAATCAACGTGGTCTGGTGAGTCAGCCACTCCTGCCAGGCCACCCTGGAAACAGTTTCGAATACCTTTTGGCCTTTAGGCCCCGGAAAGGGTGGCATATCCAACCCATCCAGCTCTTGCCCATATTTGATGCACTGTACTTTGCGAGCCATAAATTCTCTCTTAACGCGGTTGCCGCCACTTTGGCATGTGAAGGCCCGCAGTTATACCAGACCGACTCTTTAGTCACTACTCCCATTGCCACTTTGCATGGCTACTAAAGGCTGTCGCGCAGCTCGTCCAACAGCAGGGCAACCGGCGCTGGGAATCCCCCGGGCGCTGGCTTATCAAGGTGATACCAGATGCCCTCCTCGCACTGCACAACCTGTGGCATTTCACTTTCTTGCGAAAGCATGACCGGCTCAAACAGCAAGTCAAAATGGCTAAAGCTGTGCTTGCGCCGGGCAAGACATAGCCCCTTGGGCTGGTCGTCCAGATGCTCTAGGTATTGCACCGGCGGGCAAAGCATACCGCCCCAGATCCCTGCCGGCGGCCGGCGTTCCAGATACAGGCTGCGCCCCTGCATTAACAAATACATTCGCGCCTGACGCACTTTTCGTTCGCTGCGTTTCCTCCTGATCGGCAGCTCGCCCTGAATACCCAGAGCCAATCCCTTGCATTCACCCGAAACCGGGCATTGCTCACAGCGTGGCGATCGCGCGCAAAGGGTAGCGCCCAGATCCATAACGGCCTGGGCATAGTCGGCGTGGCGGCTGTCGGGCGTGTGCTGCTCGGCCAAACTCCATAGCTGTTTTTGCGTTGCAGCTTTTGCCGGGTCTTCCTGAACCGCATGAAAGCGACACAGCACGCGCCGCACGTTTCCGTCCAATATCACCCCGCGTCGGTTGAACGCCTGTGCCAGAATGGCTCCCGCGGTCGATCGGCCGACACCGGGCAACAGCTGCAGTTCGTCCAGAGTATCCGGAAACTCCCCGCCAAAACGGTCTCGCACCATTTGGGCCGCCGCGTGCAAGTTGCGCGCCCGGGCGTAATAACCCAGCCCGGCCCACAGAGCCAATACCTCGTCCAGTTCGGCATTGGCCAGATCCACTACCTGCGGAAAACGCCGAAGAAAAGCCTGAAAATAGGGAATAACCGTGGCCACCTGGGTTTGCTGCAGCATAATTTCCGACAACCAAACCCGGTAAGGCGTGCGTGGGTGCTGCCAGGGCAGGCCTTTGCGACCCTCGCGGTCGTACCAACTTAGCAGGTTTGAAGCGAAAAAATCCAAAGGGATGGGCTCGTATTTAAAGATGGGGGGACAGGCGCGTGGCAGATCACTATAATCCCGTTTTTGATTGGAGTGTTCAATGGCAGCCCGCACCGCAACCGTTACCCGTAACACACTGGAAACCCAGATCAGCGTTGAGCTGAATCTGGATGGCACCGGTGCGTCCGATTTCGATACGGGAATTCCTTTCCTGGAGCACATGCTTGACCAGGTAGCGCGGCACGGCATGGTCGACCTGAAGATTCACGCCAAGGGTGACTTGCACATTGACGACCACCACACGGTAGAAGACATCGGCATTACTCTGGGCCAGGCCATTGCGAAAGCAGTGGGCGACAAAAAGGGCATAAATCGTTACGGCCACGCTTACGTGCCGCTGGACGAAGCCTTGTCTCGTGCCGTAATCGATTTTTCCGGTCGCCCGGGGCTTGAAATGCACGTCGACTTTACCCGCGGCCAGGTGGGTAATTTCGATGTCGACCTGTTTTTCGAATTCTTCCAGGGCTTTGTGAACCATGCCCAGGTCACACTGCACCTGGACAATTTGCGGGGCGTGAATTCGCACCACCAGGCCGAGACTATCTTCAAGGCATTTGGGCGTGCGCTACGCATGGCGCTTACCGCCGATGCGCGCATGGGTGACACCACCCCATCCACCAAAGGCGTGCTGTAGGAACCACTCATGTCTGCTTCGCTTGTCGCTATCCTGGATTACGGGATGGGCAATTTGCATTCCGCCAAGAGCGCCCTGGAACATGTGGGTGACGACGTTCGTGTGTCGGTCACCGACGACCCGAAGGTGGTACGTGAGGCCGACCGGATCGTGTTTCCGGGTGTGGGCGCCATTCGCGACTGCATGGCCGAGATCCGTCGGCTTGGCTTTGATGACCTTATTCGCGAGCAGGTTGCCGAAAAACCGGTGCTGGGCATTTGCGTGGGCATGCAGGCTTTGATGAGCCACAGCATGGAAAATCAGGGCGTGGACTGCATTGGGTTAATCGAGGGCGAGGTGGTGCGCTTTGATGACACGGCTAAAGACAGCCAGGGCAACCGCCTTAAAGTACCCCATATGGGCTGGAACAGCGTTTCTCATACTGCCCACCCCATGTGGCATGAAATAAGCCAAAACGAACGCTTTTACTTCGTGCACAGCTACTATACCCGGCCGGCAGATTCGGCTGTTGTAGCGGCCAGCACAGACTATGGGCTTGAATTCGCTTGCGCCGTGGCGCAACCCAACCTTTTTGCCGTGCAGTTTCACCCGGAGAAAAGCCAGCACGCTGGCCTGCAATTACTTCGCAATTTTCTGCAATGGAACGGCGAACTCTAGATAGATTGTGGCGTCAAAATGATGCCCACCACAGAAATTAGTACCGGCAAGAAATACCAGGAGTCTCTATGCTGAT
Source organism: uncultured Cellvibrionales bacterium (assembly GCA_937129725.1). Taxonomy (GTDB): domain Bacteria; phylum Pseudomonadota; class Gammaproteobacteria; order Pseudomonadales; family GM7GCV1; genus JABJGI01. The sequence continues at coordinate 6,415 of CAKZNR010000199.1, forward strand.
TATTCCCGCCATTGACCTTAAAGACGGACAGTGTGTCCGCCTGCGCCAGGGAAAAATGGACGACACCACAGTTTTCTCCGAGGATCCTGTCACCATGGCCAGCCAGTGGGCCCAGGAAGGCGCTCGGCGCTTGCACGTGGTCGACCTGAACGGGGCTTTTGCCGGCACGCCCATGAATCGGCGCGTGGTAAACGAGATAACTGCCAACTACCCGGGCTTACCGGTGCAAATTGGCGGCGGTATTCGCAACCTGGATACGATCGAAAGTTATGTAATCGCCGGTGTCAGCTGGGTGATTATTGGCACCTCGGCGGTTGAAGACCCGGCCATGGTGCAGGAAGCCTGCAAGGAATTCCCGGGCAAGATCATCGTTGGCCTGGACGCCAAAGACGGCCTGGTGGCTACCGATGGCTGGGCCAAGGTAACCGATATCAAGGCAACCGAACTGGCCAAACAGTTCGAGCAGTTTGGCGTGGAAAGCATTGTTTATACAGATATTGCACGCGACGGCATGATGCAGGGCGTGAATGTAGAGGCCACGCTTGAAATGGCCAACGCCAGCGACGTGCCCATTATCGCCTCCGGCGGAATTACCAACATGGACGATATTCGCAAGCTTAAAGAGGTTGCCGACCAGGGAATTATGGGCGCCATTACCGGCCGCGCCATCTACGAGGGCACTCTCGACCTGGCTAGCGCTCAGGCGCTTTGCGACGCCTGACTACGGCTAGTGTCTGGCTGCGGCGCAGCCAGTGTCTGACACCCGGAAGCTCGGGCAACTCTGCATCAGACACCCTTCGGGATGTCGGCCGCTGATACAGCCCAGTACTAGCGAACTATGATGCCACGCTCGGCCATGACCGCCTTGGCCTCGCCCACGGTGTACTCGCCATAGTGAAAGATGCTGGCAGCCAATACGGCGTCGGCCCCACCAATAGATACCCCATCAGCCAGGTCTTCGAGCTTGCCCACACCGCCCGATGCAATAACCGGCACGGGCACAGCGTCGGCAACCGCCCGGGTCAATTCAAGGTCGAACCCAATTCGGGTGCCGTCGCGGTCCATACTGGTTAGCAGAATTTCGCCGGCGCCCAATTCAGCCATTTTTTTCGCCCATTGCACCGCATCAATATCGGTAGAACGCCGGCCGCCGTGGGTAAATATTTCCCATTTGTGGCCAGTTTCTTCTTCGCTAACTTTTTTGGCGTCAATCGCTACCACAATGCACTGGCTGCCAAAACGTTGCGCGGCTTCGGCCACGAATTCCGGCCGATTCACCGCCGCCGAATTAATGCTCACCTTGTCGGCACCGGCATTCAGCAGGTTGCGGATGTGGGACAGCTCGCGGATTCCGCCGCCCACGGTAAGGGGGATAAACACCTCGCTGGCAATCTGCTCTACCGTATGAACGGTGGTGTCGCGCTCTTCGTGGCTGGCGGTAATGTCCAGAAAGGTAATTTCATCGGCGCCCTGCTCGTTATAGCGCGCGGCAACCTCTACCGGGTCGCCGGCATCGCGGATGTCCACAAAATTGACACCCTTGACCACTCGACCCTGATCGACGTCCAGACAGGGGATGATGCGTTTTGCCAATGACACAATAATTTCCAGCAGTTAACAGGGCGTGAAATTGTAGCACCGACAGGGGTGTATCCCAGCCTGTTCTGCTTATACTGGCAACATGAGTGAAAGTCAGGATTTGCGCATTCCGGTTGGCATCAGCCGTTGTCTTCTCGGTGAGGAAGTGCGCTATAACGGTGGCCACAAGCTGTCGCGCTTTTGCCGCGACCAACTAAGCAAGTGGTTTCGCTATGTGGACACCTGTCCGGAAGTGGAAATCGGGCTACCTGTGCCGCGCAAAGCCATGCGCCTGGTAGCAACCGATCGCGGTACCCGTGTACTGCAAATTGATGACGACTCGAAAGACTTCACCGATGCTCTGGCCGGGCTGGCAGAACAAAAGAAAGACAGCCTCGAGCGGCTGTGCGGCTTTATCTTTATGCAGAAGTCGCCCAGCTGCGGCGCTTTTCGTATGAAGGTTTACCACCCCAAGGGACACATCGACAGCACGGATGGCCGCGGGGCCTTCGCCGAGCAGGTAATGCTTCGCTACCCCAATTTACCGGTTGAAGAAGCCGGGCGCTTAATGGACGCACCACTGCGAGAAAATTTTGTTACCCGCGTTTTTGTGTACCAGGAATGGCGCGAGCTGCTGCGCTGCGAACCACGAAAAAAGGACATTATCGAGTTTCACAGCCGCCACAAGTACCTGCTGCTGGCGCGCTCCCAACGGCACTACAAACTGCTGGGCCGGCTGCTGGCCCGCGCCGGAAATCTGTCGATGGCTACCCTGGTGCAGCGCTATGAAACCCTGCTTATGGATGGCATGCGGCGTGTAGCCGGGCGGGCTGGCAATACCAATGCACTGCAGCATATGCAGGGCTACCTGAAGAAGGTACTCAACAGCGAGCAAAAGGCCGAACTGGTGCAGCTGATTGATTCGTATCGAAAGGGCGAGGTGCCAATGATTGTGCCTCTCACCCTGCTGAGGCATTACGAAAGCCTGGCACCCGACTATTACCGCAGGCAAAAACTGCTGGCCCCCCACCCGAAAGAACTGGGCCTGTACAACGAGGTGTAGTCAGTAGCGGCCGATAAACTCCGGTGACAATTCCTGCAGCGAAGCAATACCCAGGTTCTTCATGGCCGCGCGCAACTCGGCATTTAGCAGGTCCATTACCTTGGCGGCCCCCTCATAGCCGAAGGCGGCCAGGCCATACAGGTAGGCACGCCCGATACCCACAGCATCGGCGCCAAGCAGCAAGGCTTTCAGCGCTTCGTCACCGCGACGAACACCGCCGTCGACAATCACCGGAATTTCACCATTCACTTCGGCAACCACATCGGGCAGGCTGAGGATACTAGCCTTGCCATTGGCCAGCCCACGGCCGCCGTGGTTGGAAACCATCAACCCGTCGGCGCCATGCTCGATACATTTTCTGGCGTCTTCGGCTGTCTCGATACCCTTTACCAGAATAGGCACATCAAACTCGCGCTTGAGCTGTTCTACCAGCTCCCAGGAGAACACATAGCTGCGCTGATTCTCTGGAGTAATGCCGGCGCCGGAAATCATGGGCTTGTGCAGTATTGATCGCACTTCGCCGTGGCACTCGGTGCAGTCTCTTGTATCAAAGCGCGTCATCATGTTTTGAAATTCAGGCGTACCGCGCGCCGGCGTGTCAACTGTGAGCAGTACCGCCGAGGCCCCGGCCTGAATTGCCCGCTCTACCATGCGCGCAGCAAAGTCCCAGCCGGAGATAGCGTAAAGCTGATACCAGAGTGGCGCCTGGCGACCCGCCGTGACTGCCTCTATCGGATAGGTGGCCATGGTGGAATGCATCTGTATCATGCCGCGCTCGCTGGAGGCTCGCGAAACGGCAGTTTCACCCTCCAGGTGCATGGCGCCCATTCCGCCGCAGGGGCAGATCATAATGGGCGAGCTGAAATCCTGCCCCAGAATCGAGCCGCTGGTATCCACGTTGGCAATTCCGGCCAGGCGATGGGCGCGAAAATAAAACTGCTCATACCCCTGCCGGTTGGCCAACACCGTGCTGCCATCTCCGGCGCCGCTGGCCACATAGCCATAGTGGGCCGGGTCTATCTGGCGAGCGGCAACCTTCTCAAACTCGAAGCTATTGATGGCTTCGTCTGCCGACTGAATCAGGTAGTCGGCAAAATCGAGCGGTGTGAAATGTAGGCTGCCATAGCCACTCTGCCAAACCGAGTCGCCGCGAGCGCCGGCCGCCATCGCCAGTGGGCTTGCCGCCAGGAACTTTATGAAGCGCCGCCGATGCTGACTATTCAAATTTTCTTTTGTACTCATAGAATTAGCCTCGGTTGGCACGGTTTTCAATTAACTCATCTACTACGGACGGGTCTGCCAGTGTGCTGGTATCGCCCAGGCTATCCAGCTCATTGCAGGCAATTTTCCGCAGAATTCGACGCATGATTTTTCCGGATCGGGTTTTGGGCAACCCCGGCGCCCACTGGATCTGGTCAGGTTTGGCGATAGGGCCAATTTCCTGCACACACAGATCAACCAGTTCATTGCGCAATGAGTCGACTGGCTCCGTGCCCGACATCAGGGTGACATAGGCGTACACCCCCTGCCCCTTGATATTGTGTGGATAGCCCACTACCGCCGCTTCGCTGACGGCATCGTGCAGTACCAGCGCGCTCTCGATCTCGGCCGTGCCCAGCCGGTGGCCGCTTACATTAAGCACATCGTCAACCCGCCCGGTAATCCAGTAGTAACCGTCGGCATCACGTCTGGCACCATCGCCGGTGAAGTAGTAACCAGGATAAGTGGAAAAATAGGTATCAATCATGCGCTGATGGTCGCCATATACCGAGCGAATCTGGCTGGGCCAGGATGTCTTGATGCAAAGATTCCCGGCACCCTCACCCTGAATTTCTTTGCCCTCTTCGTCCAGCAGAACCGGCTGTACGCCAAAGAAGGGCAATGTCGCCGAACCAGGCTTCATTGAGATGGCACCAGGCAAAGGGGTAATCATGTGGGCGCCGGTTTCGGTTTGCCACCAGGTATCCACAATGGGGCAGCGTTTTTCACCCACCACCTGAAAATACCATTCCCATGCTTCCGGGTTGATAGGCTCGCCGACGGTACCCAACAGCTTCAGGCTCTGTCGTGAGGTAGCTTCAACATAGCTATTACCCAAGCCCATCAGTGCGCGCAGAGCGGTGGGCGCGGTGTAGAACTGATTTACCTGGTGTTTGTCACAAACCTGCCAGCAGCGCGATGCGTCCGGGTAGGTGGGTACGCCCTCGAACATCAGGGTGGTCGCACCACAGGCCAGAGGGCCATACACAATATAGGTGTGCCCGGTAACCCAACCTACATCGGCTGTGCACCAGTAAATGTCGCCTTCCTGGTAGTCGAATACATACTTGAAGGTCATGGCAGACTGCAGCAGATAGCCGGCTGTGGTATGCATCACGCCTTTTGGTTTGCCGGTAGACCCGGAGGTGTAAAGAATAAACAGCGGGGCCTCGGCATCCATTGATTCGGGCTCGCAGCGCGAAGCAGCCAGCGCCGTAACCTCGTGGTACCAAACATCGCGCCCGGGCTGCATGGTGACATCGGCACCGGTGCGCCGAACCACAATGCAACTGGATACATTGGGGCATTGTTCCAGCGCCTGGTCGCAATTGGCCTTCAAAGGAATTTTCTTGCCACCGCGAACCCCTTCATCGGCAGTGATCAGCGTGTGGCAGTCGGAATCCAGAATCCTGTCTTTCAGCGCTTCGGGTGAAAACCCGCCGAACACCACCGAGTGAACTGCCCCAATTCTGGCGCAGGCCAACATGGCGTAAGCGGCTTCCGGAATCATGGGCATATAGATGCAGACGCGGTCACCCACTTTAACACCGCGCTCTTTCAGTACATTGGCCAGCTTGTTGACCCGGTCCGACAGTTCCGCATAGGTGATGTGGGCCTCGTCGGAAGGGTCATCCCCCTCCCAGATAATGGCAGTCTGGTGAGCCCGCTCGGGCAAGTGGCGGTCGATGCAATTGACGGTGACGTTCAGCTTGCCGCCGTCGAACCAGCTGAACCGGCCCTCGTTGAAATCGGCGTCACACACCTGCTGCCAAGGCTTGTCCCAGCTTAGAAAGCTTTCGGCCTGCTGCGCCCAGAAGCTGTCGGGATCTGCCACGGATTGCTGATACAGACGCTGGTAGTCGTCCGCCTTGATATGGGCCTGTTGCTGAAAGCTGTCTGGAATGTTGTGGTTCTCAATTTTGTGAGACACAGCGGCCTACCCTCCCCGGTTAACCTGCGATTTGCCAATCTACTACAATGTGTTTTTCAGCGCACCATGAGAGGCATCGACCGGCGCGAATCCGCGAAGTTGGTGAATTGCGGGCACAAAAAAGCGGGCACCGGGCCCGCTTTTTTGTTTAGCTGTTTTCTGACTACTCTTCTTCGTATCCGGCAGTCAGATAGTAGCTGGCATTTTCCAGTGAGCACTCGGCTTGAGTGATCGGGAAATCCTGCACCTTGGTCCAGTGATGGGTGAAGGTGACCGGCTCGGTCAGGTAGACCGGGTCGGTAACGGTAATTTCCACGTTCATGCGCATGCCTTCGTCAGACAACCAGTAGCGTTCGATCATGTGCTTTTGTTCACTGCTGTCGATGCCGGTCCACAGGCCCCATCGATCAGCGGCGAAATTAGTGGTTTCAACCACCAGCACGTCACCCTCGTAGTGGCCAGTTGAGTAGCCCACATTGGTACGCTCGCCCGGGCCCGGTGCCGTTTCCGGATTCAGGTGAATGTAACGCATGTTGTCCATCAGTGCGCGCTCGATCAAAAAGGTATCTTCATCAGCCATGCTGTGACGGAAATACAAAGGCGCGGTAATTGATTTGGGCGGCCCCGGATAGGCGCATTCCAGAATGGGATTGTCGTCTTCAGAGAAGTTGGCCACTTGCTCCTGACCAAGTTCGGTTAACGGCCAATTTCGCTGGGGGCCACGAATCGGCGGGAAGCGGCTGCCATCTGCCCTGGAACGCGACCAAACACCTTCGGCCAGCGACTGAGCAGGCTGCAGTGGTGTTAGCCCCATGTAGGCGTCGAGGGTAATACCTTCGCGCTCGAGATAGTCTTCCATTTCGTCTTCACTGACAAAATAGGTGTAGCCGCCAACTTTGTTGACATAGTCGAGCGATGCATACGCACGATCGGGGTCGCGGTCGTGGTTTCCGCCCCAAATTACACGATCTCCTACTTCCAGAGTTTCCCGACGCCAGCCAGACTTCTGCAACGATGAAGGGTTCAGGGTTTCAATGGTGTACTCAACCACCTCACCGGTTTCCGGCATGATGGAATCGATTTTCACGTACACGTGAGGAGAACGCCACATGAATTCTGTGACTGTACCGGCGTAGCTGACTTTCCAGTCACGATCGATAGACGAATGTGAATGGTGAGCCTGGGCAATCGAACCGAAGCCCATGGCGATCAGCGCCATCATAGTGATCAAGCTGTTACGCATTGTCTCGCACCTGTTTTCCATTGGTTTTAGTCATATTAGCGGAATTTACCCCGCGAGGCCTGACACATTACAAGGTGCAGCAAAATTGCCAACCAGTTTTACAAAAAACAATACGCACAAAAAAAGCGGGCAATGCCCGTTTTTTTAACTTTTAGAATCGATTTTACTCGTAGCCGGCTGTCAGGTAGTAGGTGGCGTTGTCCAGCGAACACTCCGCCTGTGATATTGCGCGATCGGCGATTTTGCCCCACTGGTGGGTAAAGGTTACCGGCTCGGTCAGGTACGCCGGATCAGTGACGGTAATTTCCGCGTCAAGCCTCATGCCGTCATCTGACAGGCTGTAGCGCTCGACTACTTCTTTTTGCTCGCTGGAATTGACCCCGGTATAGGTACCCCAGCGATCGGCAGCAAAATTAATGGTGTGGATCACCAGGTCATCGCCTTCCCAGGTTGCCAACGAATAGCCCACATTACTGGGTTCACCAGGCGCTGGTGCTGTTTCCGGATTAAGGTGAACAATGCGATCATTGGGCATCAGGTCGCGCTCGATGCGAATGGTGTTCTCGTCGATATAGGACCACTGATAGTTCAGCGGCGCAGTCATTGACTTGGGCACACCCGGATATTCGCAATCCACGGTGGGGTTTTGATCTTCGTGGAAGTTGGCAACCTCTTCAGCCGCCAGCTCGGTATAGGGCCAATCCAGAATTGGCGCCCGAATGGCGGGGAAACGGCCGCCATCTTCGCCAATGCGCGACCACACTCCCTCGCCAATGCGCCTGGCCGGCTGCACCGGGTCAAGCCCGAGGTAGGCGTTTTCGGTCATGCTCACTTCTTCAAGATAGGCTTCCAGGCTGTCGCGCTCGGCGAAGTATTTCAGGCCGCCAATTTTTTCCAGCCAACTCATGCCTGTGTAGGCCCGATTGGGGTCGCGATCGTGATTACCGAACCAGGCGATTTTGTCCCCCGGCTGCAGAGTATCTGGTGCCCAACCCAATTTTGCGAGAGCCGGCGGATTTAGCGTTTCAATCGTATACTCAACCAGCACACCTGCTTCATTTACCGCTTCGGCCTGAATGTACACGTGCGGGGCACGCCACATAAACTTGGTAACGGTTCCTACCAGGGTTACCTGCTTATTTCGGTCAAGACTGGAGTGTGAGTGGTGTGCTGCAACCGGAAGAGACACCGCCAGGGAGATAGCCAACGCCATCAGAATTCGTTTTGTACTCATTTGCGACCTCGGGATTTTGTCCGCATAGTTGTTATGGTCTATTTAGCCGCCATCGCAGTGG
>CAKZNR010000200.1 GCA_937129725.1 uncultured Cellvibrionales bacterium
ATGGGTCGGCACAACCTGCGCCATATCGGCCTGCAACTCGCGAAGCTTTTGCGAATCCAGTGCATCTGAGTTCTGTTGCTGCTGCAACTCTTCGACCCGTGCGGCAAGTGCGGCCAGTTCGGCATCCCTGGCAGCCTGCTGCTGTTGCACGCTCTCCCGTTCCAGCTTGAACAGCTGATCTCCCGCAGCCTGAAATTGTTTCCACAGCTTGCGCTCGTCGCCCGGGTCTACGATGCCTACCTGACGCCACTGCTGCTGCAGCTGCTTCATACGCCCGGTGGCATCGGCGTCGCGGGGCTCTTCCGTCAACGCGCGAGCCTGTTCCACCAGACGCTGTTTGACCAGCTTGTTTTCCTGGTAATGTTGGTACAGAAGGGCGTGAACCTTTTTCGCTGCCTTCGACCAACGCTTTTGCTGCTTGCCATGCACCGAGCGAGGCGCCGGTCCCGAGTCTCTCCATTGGGAACTAAGGCTACGGAACGACTTGCGCAATTCCCGCCAGTCGACCTCATCTTCTGATTGCGGCAACAGGGCCTGCAACTGTTCGAGCAACTCCTCTCGCTGCTGCTGGTGCTTCAGACGCTGCTGCTCCTGCTGATCAAACCATTCGGCACAGGGCTGCCAAGCCCGGTGGCCGGTGTCCTGAAACTGCTGCCAGAGTTCTTCCGGCGCATTCATTTTCAGGGCTTTCCAGTCTTCCTGCAGCTGCCTTACCTGCTGCACTTGTTTTTGAGGCTCCAGTGGCTCATTCGCAAGTGCCTCCATGGCATCGCAGTACTGCTGAAACTTGGGCAGCGTGGCAAAACTTTTCCAACCCTGAAGCTTTTGCAGTTCCTCGTCCACAACAGACAAGCGGTCTGCCAGCCGGGAACGCTGCTGCTGATCCAGTTTTTCCAGTTTGCCATCCAGTTTGCGACGCATCACATTGGCTTTTTGCAGATTGCCTGCCTTAATCACATTGCGGATTGAGGCAACCAGTTTTTCAGCGCTTTTCAAGCGGTTCTGGTGCTCTTCAAGCGCCGAGTTAATTCGTTCGAGATGCTGTTGCAGCTGCTGTCGGGCAAAAACCACCTCTATTGGTGGCGAGTCGAACGGAGTTTTTCCAATTTGGGCTAGCATCGATTTCAGGTTATCCGCCAGTCGGCGTAAGTCTGCGAAAGCCGCGGTGTCGCCTGGCAGTTCCTCAATACTGGTATTCATTTCGCTGCAGCGCGGCTGCAGCTGCTGACGCCATTGCTCCAGCCAGGCAAATCGGGCTGTCGCTTGCTCAAACCTTGCTTGCTCTTGCTCACTGGCAAGGGAATCGGCGTCACAGTCAACCCAGTCACGGCGCAGCTGCGACCAGCTCTCAAGCAAGCGGCTGAGCCCGGCTTCATCCAGTTCAGCCTGCTGCAGTTGCTGCTGAAGTTCCTCAATCTGTTCCAGCACTTGCTGGCGCCGGCGCATCGACTCGGCCACTTTACGATGCTCGTTGACCACTGCCTCGGCGAGAATTGCGGCGGCCCGGTAGGACTCACTTGGCAGATCAGGATACTGCGCTTCCAGCTCTTGCCATTCGTTCACCAGGGCAGCAAAACGCGCGTTGTATTGGCCCGACCAGGTGGCTTCGGCCAACTCCTGCATGGCAACTGCCAGTTCATTGGCCCGCTGAGCTGCTGCCTCGGCGCGTTCCCGCTGCAGCTTGAGCAAATCGAGGCGCTCGCGAAGCTCACGTGCCAGGCCCTTGTCTTTGTCTCGCGCCACTTGCCAAACCTGCTGCAACTGTAACTCGCTCTGCAAGCGGTGAGCCGCGGCATGGCGGGTTTGAGCGGCTTCGCAGTAACAGGCCACCTCGACAATCATTTCATCCGACTCGAGCAGCTCCAGCGCTCGCTGGCGCAGGTCGGCGCACTGAGCCTTCTGCGCCAAAGAAGCAAGCAGCTGCTGGGGCAGCGTGGCCAGCTGGTCGCACAGCTGCCCGGAACTTGAGGGCAGCCCGATCAGCACCTGCTGCAGACGGGCCTCGGCTGCCGGGATGGACAGGTTTGCAAGCAGCCAGTCCACATCCTCGATGCGCTGCATGGCTGCCGAACGCACGGATTCCTCCGTATCGCCCAGGCCGAGCTGCTTGAGAACATCCAACTCTTGGGAGTTGTCCGGATCGAGCCCGGCAGCAGCGGTCAAACGTTTTTGCGCATCCTGGTGCTGCCAGGCCGGTTTGATAAAGGGTAGCTTCATGGGGGTGAACTGCTTCAACCTAAATCCGGATTCTATCTGATATGCAAATTCATGAGGCAGATCAAAGAACAAAGAATTGAAGCTGGCGCATGCTTGCCCCTAATAATTTATCCATGAATAATTAGTTAACAGGTTAACGAATAAGGGGTATCTGACCATGGGAAAACTGGCACTGGCTGCGAAAGTCACGCACGTACCGTCCATGCTAATTTCCGAAATGCCGGGCAAACATCAGGGCTGCCGGGATTTCGCCATCGAGGGTCACCGGGAAATCGGTCGCCGCGCGCGCGAGCTGGGCGTGGATACCTTCGTTGTTCTCGACACCCACTGGCTGGTGAACTCGGGCTACCACATTAACGCCAATGCCCGCCATCGTGGCATCTACACCAGCACCGAATTTCCCCACTTTATTCGCGATCTCGAGTACGACTACCAGGGCAACACCGCATTGGGTGAGTCCATCGCCGCCAAGGCAACCGCCAAGGGAGTGCTAACCCGCGCTCACTCGGGCGTGGAAAGCCTCGGGCTGGAATACGGCACTCTGGTTCCCATGAAGTATATGAATGAAGAGGCCGACATCTCTGTGGTTTCTATCGGTGGCTGGGTTTACTCGGCAGAAATGGAAGAATCCCAAGCCGTTGGCGAGGCCATCCGCGAGGCAGTGGAAGAATCAGACAGATGTGTGGCTTTGCTCGCCAGCGGATCGCTTTCTCATCGCATCTGGGACAACCGGGAAGTGGAAGACGGCCTGTTCAAGATCAGTAAGCCGTTCAACAAGGAAGTCGACCTGATGGTGCTGGATATGTGGCAGGAGGGTCGCATTGCCGAATTTATCGACATGCTGCCCGACTATGCCAAGAACTGCTCTGGCGAAGGCAATATGCACGATACCGCCATGCTGTTTGGCGCTTTGGGATGGGACAACTACACCGGCAAGGGTGAAATGCTGCACCAGTACTTCGAATCCAGCGGTACCGGCCAGTGCAACGTGGTTTTCCCGGTGATGTAGCATCGCGAACGCACCGGCCGATTGATCAATAATCTGCCGCCACGTATTATTCCACCTCACAGGCAGCTATCCGGCTGCCTGTTTTATTTTCAGACAAGCAACACCCCCGGCGCACCACAATCTCAGAACCAGGGCACAGCATGGGCACCAGACACTTTCTTACCTTGACCGACTGCACACCCGCCGAGCTGAAAAGTATTATTCAGCGGGCGCACGAACTGAAGCAGATGCAGCACAAACAGGTTGCGCACGCCCTGTTTCCTGAGCATGTCATGGCGATGATTTTCGAGAAGTCCTCGACCCGTACCCGGGTTTCCTTTGAAGCCGGCATGGCCCAGTTTGGCGGGCACGCTTTGTTTCTGTCACCCAACGACACCCAGCTGGGGCGCGGCGAACCGGTCAGCGACAGCGCACGGGTTATCTCCAGCATGGTCGACATCATTATGATTCGCACTTTCGGCCACGAACGCATCGAGGAATTTGCCCGCTACTCCAGTGTGCCCGTGATCAACGCCCTGACCGACCAGTTCCACCCCTGCCAGCTGCTGGCCGATATGCAGGCCTACGAAGAAGCGCGTGGCCCCGTGCAGGGCACCAGCATGGCCTGGGTTGGCGATGGCAATAACATGTGTCACAGCTATATCAAGGCGGCTGCGCAATGGGACTTTGAGCTGCGCATTGCCTGCCCACCGGGCTTTGAACCCGATGCTTCCCTACTGGAGCAATATGCCGACCGCCTGATGCTGACACACTCCCCCGAAGAAGCCGTCGATGGGGCCAATGCGGTTATCACGGATACCTGGGCGTCGATGGGGCAGGAAGAAGAGAAAGCCACCCGGGAGGCGGCTTTTGCCGGTTTTCAGGTGAACCACGAGTTAATGCAAAAAGCGGCCAGCAATGCCGTTTTCATGCACTGCCTGCCCGCTTACCGCGGCTATGAAGTAACCAGCGAGTTACTGGAGGACCCGCAAATCAGTATTGTTTGGGCCGAAGCTGAAAACCGGCTGCACGCTCAAAAGGCGTTGATTGAGTTCCTGCTGAACCAGTAGCGGCTGGCAACCTGCCAGCTGTCCTTCTGACCGGTTAAGCTTGACCCGCTTCGGTAACCTGCCGGTCTATCTGCACCAACAACTCGAGCAGCCTGGGGGCCTCGATACCGGCCTCGCGAAAGTGGATCTCGGCCATGGGTGCAATAGCGCACTCTGGCGGCAGCGGCTCACCCGCTTCGATTCGATCCCGAAGGGTGGGGATAAAAACGAACTGCAGCCACTGCAAAAAATTCATGCGGTCGACAAAAAAAGGCATCTGGCTGGCGAAGGCGTCATCCGGAGGAAATTCACTACTCCACATACCACCGGACCGCATCAGGGCTTCCAGATCGATCAGGCAGGAAAGAATGCCGGTCTGGCTTTCGCTCATATCACCCGGTGCAGCCGCAACCAGTTGCGCACGGGGTTGGCGTAGCTTTGCAGCAGCTTGTTCCGCTCAAGCTCGTGCAGGCCCTCACAGCGACGCTCGAGCTCGGTGCGGGCCAGCTCAAAATCACTGTCGGCCAACGCCCAGGCGTCCGGCACATGGCCCTCCAGCAGGCGATAGGCAGCCAGGTTGGATTTGTGTTGCCGATAATTGCCGATAATCTGCCGGTCAACCTCGATTGCCAGTGCTTCGGCCGAATCAAATTCGTCGCCCAGTACCTGACCAAAACTCACGTGGATATCTCCCTTGGCATCGAGAATACTGTGAGCGATTGAATTCACGTCCTCGAATTCCGACTTGCTGTAGCTTCCATTCCGCTCGAGAGCCGCCAGCTCGATTGCCTTCATGCGATCACAGGGGTCCCACTCGTAAGAGATACTAGTGGGAACCATGCGCAGTTCAGCGCTTTTTTCGCCGAAGCTCGCTGTCTTTTCGCCGGACAGGTTCAACATCTTAAGCAGAGCGGTATCGGTTTTGTCCCAGCCGTCCTTGGACCGCCCCTCGCGATGGGCAATCCAGACAGACTGGTTGTCGCGGTTGAGCGACTGGCGGATGTAGGCAGAAAGGCGTTTCAGTTCAAGCAGTTTTTCACGCCGGCTCTCGATACTGCGCTTAACAATAAAGCTCTTATTTAGCCGCATCAGGTGGGATGAATATTCACGCTTGAGCAGGTTGTCGCCAATGGCAATACGGAAGGTATCGCGGCCGGCCTTGTGCAAAAACAGGTTGCACAGGGCCGGGTCCATCACAATGTCGCGATGGTTACAAAGAAACAGGTAGGTCGTTTGCGCATCCAGCTTATCAACACCATCGACCGTAACCTCTGCCGCCGACGTCTGCAGGCAGTGATCCATATAGTTTTCAACCGACAGCTGTATATCGCGTATCGACCGGTAATTTTTGAAGCCTGAACCCAGCCGCCACTTCACTGTGGCCCGCGCCAACGCCGGCATGGTGCGATGTACCCAATTCAGCCGAAACCTGGCAATGGCATCGAGAAAGTCCCGGTCCTGCAGCAACTGTTGCAATACGAACTCGACCTCTTCGTCACGGTAAGGGCGAATATCGGCAAAATCGTCGTTCACCGGATAGATTTCCTGCTGGAGTACCAGGGGGTGGGGCTGGCGTGCTGATCAACCTGATCTACCACGTCGAGTACCAGAGCAAACAGAGCCATGCGCACCAATATGCCATTGTCGGTTTGCCGGAAAATAGCCAGGTTCGGGTTGTCATCCAGGTCGGCATCTAGCTCATTGGCCTCGGCGCGGCTGTCCCGCGGCAATGGGTGCATGATCACGGTGTTGGGTTGACAGTTCTCGGTGTAGATGGCCTGGTTAATACGAAATCGCCCGCGGTACAGGTCGGCTTCCTGGGCAGATGGGAAGCGCTCTTCCTGTATGCGGGTGGAATAGACGATATCGACCTGACGAATGCCTTCGGTCAATTCGCTGGTTTCATGAACGCGATGACCCGCCTGACGCAGTTTTTCCACAATTTCACCCGGCATGCGCAGCTCCTCGGGCGATACCAGTTCGATTGTGACCGGCTCGAACAGGCAAAGCAGTCGGGCCAGCGAATGCACTGTGCGGCCATATTTCAGGTCGCCAATCATGGCAATGGAGAAGTTTTGCAGCGAACGCCCCCGCGACTCCAGTTCGCGCTTGATGGTATAGAGGTCGAGCAAAGCCTGGGTGGGATGCTCGTTGTGACCGTCACCGCCATTGATGACCGGCACCCGGCTGCCCGCCGCAAACTCGGCAACCGAGCCGGGTTCCGGGTGGCGCATACATATGACGTCGCTGTAGCCCGATAGCACGCGTGCCGTATCGGTCAGGGATTCACCCTTGACCAGAGCAGACGAACCGAAACCGGTGGTTTCCCGCACTTCGCCACCCAGCAGGTTAAAGGCCGAGCCAAAGGAGACACGGGTTCTTGTACTGGATTCAAAAAACATGTTGCCGAGAATGGCGCCTTCGAGAACCCGGGTGCGTTTTTGCCGCATGGCATAGGGTTCCATTGCATTGGCGACGGCAAAGATGCGCTCGATATCTGCCCGCTCGAACTGGTCAATGCTGAGAATGTGAGAACCGGTGAATTGCAAAGTCGATGGCACCCCTGATTTGCCGCGCATTATGCCTTAGCCAGACCGGCCAGCAAACTCTCGTAGTGATCCAGCAACTGCTGCAACAGAGCCTGCCGATCCGGGTGTTGCTGCATCAACTGCTGGCATCTGTGCATCAGGTCGGGCAAGGGGTCGCCGTAGGGATGCCCCTGCATCAAGCGGCTCCGCAACCAGTCCGACCACTGCTGCTGCTCCGCATCGTCAAGCGTTTCCGGCCAGTTGCGCGCCCGGTAACGAAACAGCAGCTGCTGCATTCGCGGATCGCCAAACTGCAGGGATTCAATGCGCAACTCGTCGGGAAGCAGGCTTTGCACGCGCTCGGCCAAGCGTCTGTCCTGGTCGGGAAGGAAGCCGCCGTAAAGGTCCAGATCGGGATCGGCATCCTCCTTTGCCTCGAAACTGAACACCTCATCCCAATTGCGATGGATCAGGTCAGAGTTGCGCAGCATTTGCCAATTGCGCTCGCAAGCGGGCAGGTCAAACTGCCAGTGCCGGGCGAGCTCATCGTTCAACATGTTCACGGGCAGTATCACGGGGCTGCGATTGAGGTAAATCTGTTTAATCGGCAAACGGCCTTGCTCGCCCAACTCTTCACTGCGGCTGAATATGCGGCGGCTTATCTCGGCTTCGTCCAGTTGCAACAGATCCTCCGGAAGATCGGATAGTTCGATTGCCACGAATGCGTTTTTGTTCTGCTTGAGGCGGCAAAGGGGCATAAACAGGCCGGCGCGGCCCCGATCAGCCGGCAGATTGCCCGAGATATGCAAAAAGGGTCTCTGCTCGGCCCAGTTGAGGCGCGAATCAACATAGCGCTTGTCGCGCAGCTTCCAGCAGTAGTCGTAAAGCCCGGGCTCGCGCTGCAGTATCAAGCGGGCCAGACCGATCGTGGCGTGCACATCGGACAGGGCGTCATGGGCCGACTCGTGTTCGATGCCATTGGCCTCGCTCAGGCGTTCCAGTCGAAAACTGATGCGATCCCCGTCGTCTCTCGGCCACTGCAAACTATCGGGCTTGATGAAGGCAACCAGCCGAACCATGTCGATGATGTCCCATCGGCTATTGCCCTGCTTCCACTCGCGCCCATACGGGTCGAGAAAGTTACGCCAAAAGGTATAGCGGGTTACCTCGTCATCGAAACGAATCGAGTTGTAACCAGCGCCACAGGTTCCGGGTTGGCTGAACAGTTTATGCAGCTGTTGCGCGAACTCAGGTTCCGGCACGCCCTTTTTATTGATTTCTTGCGGCAACAGACCGGTGACCAGGCAAGCCTCGGGCGCCGGAAGCGCGTCCGGGGGTAGCCGGCAATAAAGAGTGACAGGGTCGCCAAGCGGTTGCAGTGACTCGTCGGTACGCTGGGCCGCAAACTGCACCGGCCGGTCACGAGCGGGAGATATGCCGGTGGTTTCGTAGTCATGCCAGAGAATGCTGTTCATGCCGGAATTATGGCAGCAAGTGCACCGGCAAAAAAAACGGCGCCCCGGGGCGCCGTTTCAATTTGCTGGTAAGCAAGCTGCTCTATTGGGCAGCTTCGAAGCTAATCACCCCAACCACACGTCGGTTTTGGGCGCGGCCTTCGGCCGTGGCATTGTCGGCAATGGGCCGCGTTTCGCCATAGCCAACCGCCTGAATACGGTCGGCAGGAGCGCCATAGGCCTCAACCAACTCGGCCTTCACGGCGTCAACTCGACGCTGTGACAGCAGAAGGTTGTAGGCTTCTCCGCCATCCGAGTCGGTGTGCCCTTCGAGGGTTAGTGTCAGATCGGATTGGGAGTTCAGCGCAGCGGCCATTTGTGCCATTTCAGAACCCGCTTCGGCCACTTCGGCACTGTTGTACTCGAACAGTACTTCCAGCTCAACGGTAATGGTACGCGCCGGCATTTGCATGGCCGGGGCGGGAGCAGGCGGTGGTGCGGCACGCTGGGGTTCGGGTGCCGGCATACGCTCTACCGGTGCAGGCTGAGCCGGCGCGGGCGCAGCGGCAGTGCTCGAACCGACCGAGCCAAAGTGGTAGTTCAGGCTGGCACGCAAACCAGCGTCCAATACTTTGCCGCCCGGATAGTGATCGTTCAGCAGACCCTGCAGACGGATATCGGCCTTAAACTCCATAAACTCGCTGAGATAGTTGGAAAAGCCGATGCCGACGATGCCGTTGTAGGTTTCGTCGAGAATAGCTACCGAGTCGTCCAGATCAACCCGGGATATACCGCTGACAAGGTAGGGGGTAATGCCTTCGCGGTTATCGTTGAAGAAATTGTAGAGTACCAGCTCGAGGCCAGTCGAGTCGGTGTCGCTGAGGTTGCTCAGCGCAGCCAGCTCAACGGCATAGATGTTGCCGAATTCGTAACCGATAGCGCCGCCCAGCAGGCTGCTGTTATCGTCGGCCAGGCCCGGTAAAAATCGCGCTTCGTCCCAGTACTGGTAGGTAAGGGATGAACCGACATAGAAGTGGTCTTCCGCGATGGCAGAATTGATTGTCATAAGGGCCGCAATCGCAGCCAGTAGTAGTGTTCGCATGGCAAAGCTCCATTTTTTGAGGCGGGCTATCCGTGTGCCCCATTTTAGCGCGCCAGGCTCGTCATGGCACGACTTTTAAGGCACGAATAGCCGAAATTAACTTAATTAGCTGGCCTGAACCGAGATGGCTCTCTCTTCGATCTTTTTCTGCCACAGTTGCGGACCGCTGCGGTGAACTGAGTCACCACTGCTGTCAACCGCCACCGTGACCGGCATGTCTTTCACTTCAAATTCGTAAATGGCTTCCATACCCAGGTCTTCGAAGGCGACCACTTTGGCTGAGGTAATTGCCTTGGACACCAGGTAAGCGGCTCCGCCCACCGCCATCAGATAGACCGAACCCTGGTCCCTGATCGCATCAATGGCCGTTTGCCCACGTTCGGCCTTGCCAATCATGCCAAGCAGGCCGGTGTCTTCCAGTACCCTGCGGGTAAATTTGTCCATTCGCGTTGCCGTGGTGGGGCCGGCAGGGCCCACGACCTCGTCGCGAACCGGGTCGACCGGGCCAACGTAGTAGATAAAGCGGTTTTCCAGCGACACGGGAAGCTCTTCTGCGCGATCGAGCATGTCGACAATGCGCTTGTGAGCAGCATCCCGACCGGTGAGCATTTTTCCGTTCAGCAGCAGGGTGTCGCCAGGCTTCCAGCTGTGCACCTCTTCTGCGGTGACCTCATCGAGATTGACGCGCTTGGCGGCATCCGAACCCGCCGCACTGATTTTTGGCCAATCGTCCAATGAGGGCGGCTGCTGGAGCGACGGCCCACTGCCATCCAGCACAAAATGCGCATGTCGGGTTGCCGCGCAGTTGGGAATAATGGCAACCGCCTTGTTTGCCGCATGGCTGGGGAAGTCTTTTACCTTCACATCCAGCACGGTGGTCAGTCCACCCAATCCCTGCGCCCCGATACCGAGGGCATTAACCCGGTCGAACAGTTCGAGTCGCAACTCCTCTGCCCGGTTGCTCGCCCCACGTTGCTGCAAATCCTGGATATCGATGGGATCCAGCAAGGCCTCTTTGGCCAGCAGCATGGCTTTTTCTGCGGTGCCGCCAACACCAATACCCAACATGCCCGGCGGACACCAACCGGCACCCATTTTCGGCACCATCTCCAACACCCAATCAACCACGGAATCGGAAGGATTCAGCATGGCAAACTTGGATTTGGCCTCACTGCCGCCGCCCTTGGCAGCCACATGCACCTCGACCCTGTCGCCGGGCACAATTTCGTAGTTGATCACCGCGGGCGTGTTGTCGCCCGTATTGCGCCGGGCACCGTCCGGGTCGTCCAGTATGGACGCACGAAGCAAGTTGTCGGGGTGTGTATAGGCCCGGCGAACTCCTTCGTTGATCATGTCGGACAGACCCATTTCGGCGTCCCAATTCACCTGCATGCCCACCTTTACGAATACCGTGACAATTCCGGTGTCCTGACAAATTGGTCGATGACCTTCGGCACACATGCGCGAATTCACCAGAATTTGCGCCATGGCATCCTTGGCCGCCTGCGATTCCTCGCGCTGCCAGGCTGCGTAGAGGGCCTGAATAAAGTCCACCGGGTGGTAGTAAGAAATGAATTGCAGCGCATCAAACACGCTATCGATCATGTCCTGCTGACGAATGGTTGTCATGCTTGTGTGTTCCTGTAACTGATAGGGAATTGACGCCCGGCGAAGGCCAGGCGTCCAGGCTTTAACGGGTCAGGGGCCAGCGGCTCCCATTGCCCGCACTTCGTTTTCCAGCTGAATAAGCCGCTGATTGATTTGCTGGCGGAAACTGTCAATCGAATCGATGGCCGCCGAGGTATCCCGGCCATCCGCCAGCAAACGGTTAAGGCTTTGCTGCTGCTGGTTCAGCTCATCGCGCGTCTGCCGGATTCGACCCAGCACGTCTTCGACATCTGCCGACAAAATCAGAAGTTCCGACCCAAGTGAGTCAACACGGCCTGCCACCTGCGATTCAGCCGTGTCGATATCACCAGAAATGGACTGCAACTGCCCGCGGATGGAGGACAAACTGCCTTGCAACTGTTCGATGTTGAGCCGATTGGTGTCGTAGGCCACCCCCCAGAGCTTGCGGATTTCTGACATGTGCAGCTCCAGTTCTGCCGCATGGTCCTGCAGCAGTGCCTGCATGGCAGCACCGGACTCGGATAACGATTCGTCCGTTACCGAAAGCCTGCCTTCCAGGCTGGATACGCGCTGACTCACCTGCCCCTGGCCAGACTGCAGCGACTGCAGCTGGTAAAAAAGATAGCCACTGACGCCGAAGCTGAGCAGAATCAGGAGAAACAGCCAGGCGGCGGAGCCCGGCCGTGAATCGCGGCGTGACGCATTTTTATTGCTCTTTTTTGTATCGCCATTTTTTGCTGCACGTGGGTCGGCAGATTTTGCACCACGGTTTCGCTGAACCGCTTCATCGCGCTGGGGAACAATTTGCCAGTCGTCGTTGGACATTAATTAGTAATCCGGGGGAAGTAGCAGGTGCGCTATTTTAATGCAGGGTTGGCCGCATGGCTAACCTGCACAGAGATCTTCACAATGCAGGTTACAGCCGGGCAAGTTTTATCTGGTTGTTGGTTGCTTTAGAATAACCCACCATTGGACTCGGAATTATTCGGCAAATTGCTAATTAAAGGAGCAACGAAATGGCCATTACTCTCCCGGAACTTCCATACGAAATGGATGCTCTTGAACCCCATATTTCCAAAGAAACCCTCGAATACCATTATGGCAAGCATCACGCCACATACGTTGCCAAGCTGAACCCCCTGATTGAGGGCACCGACCTGGCGAATGCCGACCTGGAGAGCATTGTTAAAAGCTCCGAAGGTGGTGTATTTAACAACTCTGCCCAGATCTGGAACCACACCTTTTACTGGAACTGCCTCAGCCCCAATGGCGGCGGCGCGGCCACCGGCCCGGTCGCCGATGCGATCAATTCGGCATTCGGCTCCTTTGATGCGTTCAAGGAACAGTTCAACACAAACGCTGCCAACAACTTTGGATCAGGCTGGACCTGGCTGGTGAAAAAGTCGGATGGCTCGGTTGCGATCGATAACACCAGCAACGCCGCCACGCCCCTGACAGATTCATCGGTCACCCCGCTGCTCACGGTGGACGTTTGGGAGCACGCTTACTACATCGATTACCGCAACTCGCGCCCCAACTACCTGGAAGCCTTCTGGAACCTGGTTAACTGGGACTTTGTGAACCAGAATTTCGCCTGATTTCAATCTGGCGCAAAACAAAAACCCCGCCTCGCGCGGGGTTTTTTGTACCTATTAGCTTTGCCGGGGCGAATGGCTGGGTAATAATTGGGCAACGTTAAATGCCGGGAACAACATGAATTTCTGCCGAACGCTCCTGCTTCTCTCGGGGCTGCTTGCCCTGCTCGCCCTGACTGGCTGCAATCGCACACCGCAGCCATCCGACAGTGAGGCAGCACCAACCCCTGCGCCGCTGCAACCGCTTCCCGGTTTAGAGGGTAGCGCCCCGGACCTCGGCGAGCCGCAGCGGGTAAGCTTTGAGACGGATGCCGGCGATTTCACCCTGGCGCTTTATACCAACGCAGCTCCCAACGCCACCGAACGTTTCCTGCACCTGGTGGAGATAGGCTTCTATGACAACACCCCGGTATCCAGGGTGGTAACCGGCTTCGTTGCCCAGTTCGGCATAAACTGGCGCGAGGAATACCGCGATTGGGGCGAGAACAATTTCGACGACGATCCCAGCCTTTTCGCCTTTGAGCCAGGCACCATTGCCTTTGCCAAGGCTGGCCCGGATACCAACTCCACCCAGGTTTTCATCAACTACATTAACAACAATCGCCTTGCCGACCCCCAGTTCAACTTCAGCGTGTTTGGCAAGGTGATTGAGGGAATGGATGTGGTGGAATCCTTCCGTGCAGTGGGCGACCCCAATGGCGGGCTGGACCAGGCGAGGCTGTGGGAAGATGGTGGCAGCTATCTCGAATCGCTGCAGAACAAGCCCACCATGATTATCCGGGCGCAGCGTTTGGAGGAATGAAGGGCGATTAATTCCTCCCTTGGAAACCTCATTCGCAATTTCGAGCCAAAAAAAACCCCGCTTTCGCGGGGTTTTTAATGCCTGGGCAAGCCTTACATCATGCCGCCCATGCCGCCCATGCCACCCATATCGGGCATGCCGCCACCGGCGGCGTCATCTTGCGGCAGGTCGGTAATCATGCATTCGGTGGTAATCATCAGGCCGGCAACCGAACCAGCAGCCTGCAAGGCTGTGCGCGTCACCTTGGCCGGATCGAGAATACCCATTTCCAGCATATCGCCGTACTCGCCAGATCCGGCGTTGAAGCCGAAGTTACCTTCACCGCCCTTGACCTTGTCGAGCACTACAGAGGCTTCTCCGCCTGCGTTGGTCACGATTTGGCGCAGTGGAGCTTCCATGGCGCGACGCAGAATGTTGATACCAATGGTTTGCTCTTCGTTTTCACCGCGCAGGGGTTCCAGTGCCTGAATGGCCCGAACCAGGGCAACACCACCACCGGGAACAACACCCTCTTCAACGGCGGCACGAGTAGCGTGCAGCGCGTCTTCAACGCGGGCTTTTTTCTCTTTCATTTCAACTTCGGTAGCCGCACCAACCTTGATCACTGCAACACCGCCAGCCAGCTTGGCAACGCGCTCTTGCAGTTTTTCGCGGTCGTAGTCGGATGAGGTTTCTTCGATTTGCACGCGAATCTGGGCCACGCGGGACTGAATTTCTTCTGCGTTGCCGGCACCATCAATGATGGTGGTCTCGTCTTTGCTCATGGTGATGCGTTTGGCTTCACCCAGGTGCTCGAGAGTGGCCGACTCGAGGTCCATGCCAACTTCCTCAGCAATGACCTGACCGCCGCTCAGTACTGCGATGTCCTGCAGCATGGCTTTGCGGCGATCGCCGAAACCGGGCGCTTTACAGGCCGCTACCTTCACAATGCCGCGCAGGTTGTTTACAACCAGTGTCGCCAGGGCTTCGCCCTCAACGTCTTCGGCCATCACCAGCAGCGGGCGGCTGGACTTGGCAACAGTTTCCAGCAGCGGAAGCAGTTCGCGAATGTTGGAGATCTTCTTGTCAACCATCAGGATGTAGGGGTTTTCCAGCTCGACCGCCATGTTGTCCTGGTTGTTGATGAAGTAGGGAGACAGGTAACCGCGGTCGAATTGCATGCCTTCAACCACATCCAGCTCGTTTTCCAGACCGGAACCTTCCTCGACGGTGATAACACCCTCTTTGCCTACTTTTTCCATGGCATCGGCAATGATCTGGCCAATGGCAGTATCGCTATTGGCAGAAATGGTACCGACCTGGGCAATCGACTTGGCGTCGGCACAGGGAGTAGAGAGGGTTGCCAGGTGAGCTACGGCGGCTTTAACGGCCTGATCGATACCGCGCTTCAGGGGCATCGGGTTCGTACCGGCTGAAACCGACTGGAGGCCCTCGGTCACAATCGACT
>CAKZNR010000201.1 GCA_937129725.1 uncultured Cellvibrionales bacterium
GGGGAATAATTCGGGGCCGTCGGACGCGCGGCCCAACCTGAGCGAGCAGCTGCTGATTGGGCAGTCCCAGCCAATTCAGCAGTTGCGTGAGTACATCGACAAGGTATCCAGAACCCTGGCCCCTGTGCTGATCCAGGGCGAGTCAGGCACCGGCAAAGAGCTGGTAGCGCGGTCTATCCACGGTCTGAGCGGACGCTCTGCCGCACCCTTTATTCCGGTGAACTGCGGTGCGATCCCGTCCGAGCTGATGGAAAGCGAGTTTTTTGGCCACAAGAAGGGCGCATTTACCGGTGCCGGAAGTGACAAAGAAGGCCTGTTTCAGGCCGCCGAGGGTGGCACGCTGTTTCTGGACGAAATTGCCGACCTGCCGCTGCAGATGCAGGTGAAGCTGCTGCGCGCAATTCAGGAAAAGTGCATACGGCCGGTTGGTGGTCACAGCGAAACGCCTACCAATGTGCGTATTCTCAGCGCCAGCCACCGCGATCTGCAGCAGGCCGTTGGGGAAGGCAAATTCCGCCAGGATCTCTACTACCGGTTGAATGTCATTACCCTTCAGGTACCTGCCCTGAGAGACAGGCGCGAAGATTTGCCGGATCTCTGTGCCCACCTGCTGCGCCGCAACTGGGGTGGTGACAACCCCACTGTGAAGATTTTGCCAGACGCCATGGAGAAGCTGAGCCGCTACAATTTTCCCGGCAATGTGCGCGAACTGGAAAACATACTGATGCGTGCTGCGGCCCTTTGCGATGGCGAAAAGATCAACGCTTCAGACCTGGACTTGAATGTCTCGGCAACCTCGGCCGAGCAAACGCCAAACCATCTCGAAATTAACGACCTCGAGGCCCATATGGCGGGAATCGAACAGAAAATTCTTGAACAGGTATTGCAGCACCATCAGGGCAAACGCAAGGCAGTCGCCCGCCATCTGGGCCTTACCGACCGTCAACTCAGATACAAACTGATCAAATACCAGCTTAACGACTAAAACAGCTGGCACAACGGCATCCATGGAGGGAAGCCGATGCATAAACAACAGGGAACCAGCCTCCTCGAGGGCTTGGTGGTTGTGACCATTTCATCCATTTTGGTTTCCGCTGCCATACCCGCAATGGGTGAGTTTCTGCTGAGAGCGAAATCGCGTGCCAGCGAAGTACAGCTGATGGCGATGCTGGGAGCCGCCCGCTCGCAAGCGCTGCATCTGGGATGGCCCGCCACCCTCTGCCCACTCGACAGCAACGGGCGCTGCAGCACCGACTGGAGCGCCGATCTGAGCCTCTTCATCGACCACAACGACAATTCGGCACTGGATGCCCAGGACCAGTTTTTGCGGAGCTGGCAGGCAGACTGGGGCAACGCCAGCCTTTCCTGGGTGCGCGGCAGAAAGCGGGTTATTTTCCGACCCAACGGCTCATCCACCGCCAGCACAGGCTCCCTGCGCTATTGTTCTCTGGAGCACGAGAAATTCGATTTCAGGGTGGTGGTGGCGCGAACCGGCCGCTACCGACTGGACCGGAAAACCGCAGGGTGCGATTAGGCCAGGATGTGCCTAAGAAGGCCTGAGTTCGCGCGGAAGCGAGAAGTGAACATCCTCGCGGATACCATTTGACTGCACCAGGGTGTGGGCGCCGCGCTGCCTGAGGAAGTCGACCACCTCCTCGACCAGAACCTCCGGCGCCGATGCACCCGCCGTGATGCCAATACACTCTTTGCCCTGCAGCCAGCTCTCTTCAATGTGTTCGGCGCTGTCCACCAGGTGGGCCTCGGCGCCACAGCGCTCCGCAAGCTCGCGCAAACGGTTCGAATTGGAGCTGTTGACCGAACCCACCACCAGTACCAGGTCGGATTCCAGTGCCAACTGCTTAACCGCGTCCTGACGGTTTTGCGTGGCGTAGCAAATATCGTCTTTGCGCGGCCCCTGGATCAGCGGGAAACGTTTGCGCAAGGCGTCAATTACCCGGGCAGTATCGTCCATGGAAAGGGTGGTTTGAGTGACATAGGCCAGCCGGGTTTCGTCCCGCACCTGCAAATTGTCAACGTCGGATTCGTTTTCCACCAGGTAAATATCACCTCCGCTGGAATGGTCATACTGCCCCATGGTGCCTTCCACTTCGGGGTGCCCCGCATGACCGATGAGCACGCACTCGCTGCCATCGCGGCTGTATCGGGATACCTCCATGTGCACCTTGGTTACCAGTGGGCAGGTGGCGTCAAATACACGCAGCCCGCGGTTGCTGGCCTCTTCCTGCACCGCACGGGATACGCCGTGGGCGCTGAAAATCACAATGACGTCGTCTGGCACCTCGTGCAGTTCATCCACAAACACCGCACCGCGCTCGCGCAACTGGTCGACCACGTATTTGTTGTGAACCACTTCGTGACGCACATAAATGGGCGGCCCGAACACATCCAGAGCACGGTTGACGATATCAATGGCGCGATCAACGCCAGCGCAGAAACCGCGGGGATTTGCCAGTTGAACCTTCATCGCTATGGCCCTAGTGGCTGGCTGCGGGTTCAACCGCGTGAATACGCACTTCGAACTGCAGGTCGCGCCCGGCCAGCGGATGGTTGAAATCCACCTCGACATATTGCTCACCCACCTCGAGAATCACGCCCGGAACTTCGCCCTGGGCCGGATCGGAAAAACCTAGAATCATGCCTGGCTGAGGCTCTACCTCGCCGAACTGGTCGGCTGCAATTCGTTGAATATTGTCCGGGTTGTGCTCGCCGAAACCTTCCGCAGCAGGTACGTCGAATACCTGGCTGTCTCCCGCTTTAAGCCCGAACAAACGTTTTTCGAAACCGAACAGCAATGAGGAATCTCCCACCTCGAAATCGACCGGATCACGCTGCAGGTTGGAATCAACCAGTTCGCCACTTCTCAGGCGCAGTTCGAAATTGAGCTTTACCCGGGTACCGGGACCTATTTCAAGCATTTTTGTCCTGTTTTCGTTCCACCAGGTACCACTCGATAATGAGCAAGCATACGCCCACACTGATGGCACTGTCTGCGAGGTTAAAAGCCGGAAAATAATTTCCCTGCCAGTGAAAATGAATGAAATCTACCACATAGCCGAAGCGAACCCGGTCAATCAGGTTGCCCAGGGCGCCGGCCAATACCAGGCAAAAAGCCGCCCGGCCCAGCAGGTGCTTTTGTTTTGGCAGCAAAATAACAAGAGCCAGCGACACCACTGATGACAGCACAATAAAGAACCAGCGCTGCCAGCCCCCTGCGTTGCTGAGAAAGCTGAATGCTGCGCCCGGGTTATACAGTAGGGTGAAATCCAGCACAGGCAGGATTTCTACCGGCCTGCCATAGCTCAGGCTGGCTTCGGCCAGCCATTTGGTAAGCTGGTCCAGTGCGGTCCAGATCGCCGCGGCCAGGTACCAATAGCGCATACGCAGAAAATCAGCCAATTCAGGCATTGATTCGGGTTTCGCCAGGCGACTGAAGGTTTTCCACGCATCGGCCACACAAGCCCGGGTAATTGCTGTCTGCCGAGACATCTTCGCGGTAGTGCCAGCAGCGCTGGCATTTTTCAGCTTCGACCGCCGACACGTCCACCTGGCTGGATTCGCCCGGTTCAAGCAAAGCCGCCGAGGTAATCAGCACAAAACGCAGCTCATCACCCAAAAGGGACAATGCCCGATATTCCTGCGGCGGTAACTGCAGCTTTACCGAAGCCTCCAGCGCTCCGCCCAGCTTTTGCTCCCTGCGCAACGCCTCGATTTTCTGATTGACCCTCTCGCGCACCGAGATAATGGTAGTCCAGTCGCTGTCGCAGATCTCACCTTCCAGCTGCTGCGGAATGCCCTGGTACCACTCGGCTACAAACAGCGAGTCTTCGGCACCAGGCAGAAACTCCCATATCTCATCGGCAGTGAAGCTGAGAATGGGTGCAATCCAGCGAACCAGGGCATGCGCCACATGATAGATGGCAGTTTGTGCCGACAGGCGCGCCTTGCTGTCGCGTGGACAGGTATAGATTCGATCCTTGATGACATCCAGGTAGAAGGCGCCCAGCTCACTGCTGCAGAAGTTGTGCAGGCGCTGGTAAATCAAATGAAAACGGCATGCCTCGTAGTCGGCCCGAATTTGCTGTTGCAGGTCGCGCGCGCGGCGCAGCACCCAGCGATCGAGCTCGATTAACTGGTCGGCCTCCAGCAGATCCTGCTGGGGGTCGAACCCGTCGAGATTAGCCAACAGGTAGCGTGCTGTATTTCGAATTCGGCGATAGGAGTCTGCGGTGCGCTTGAGAATTTCATCGGAAACCGTCATCTCGCCGGAGAAATCGGATGAGGCCACCCAAAGGCGCAGAACGTCGGCGCCCAGTTGATTCATTACCGACTGGGGTGCGATGACATTGCCCAGCGACTTGGACATCTTGTGCCCCTGCGCATCCACTGTGAAGCCGTGGGTCAGCACGCGCTTGTATGGCGCCTTGCCTCGAATGGCAACACTGGTTTTCAGTGACGACTGGAACCAGCCGCGGTGCTGGTCGGAGCCCTCCAGGTAGATATCGGCAGGAACCTGCAGCTCGTCGCGCTGTTCCAGTACGCTGAAATGCGTGACGCCCGAGTCGAACCAGACGTCCAGGGTGTCCATCACCATGCTGTACTGGTTGGCTTGCTCACCCAGATAGTCCTGCGGCGATGCCTCGAACCAGGCGTCCATACCAGACTGGCCGACCCGATCGGCGACACGGTTGATAAGGCTGACGGTATCCGGGTGAAGTTCACCGGTTTCACGATGCACAAACAGGGGTATCGGTACACCCCAGGTGCGCTGGCGGGAAATACACCAATCGGGGCTGGAAGCCAGCATGGATTCGATTCGCGCCTTGCCCCAGTCGGGCAGCCACTCGACTTGCTGGGCCTCCTGCTTTGCAAGTTCCAGCAAGCCTTTCTGGTTCATGCTGATAAACCACTGGGGAGTGGCCCGGAAGATCAGCGGGGTTTTGGTGCGCCAACAGTGCGGGTAGCTGTGGCTAAACTGGCTTGCCGAGAGCAGCCGGTTGCGCTCGCGAAGCACCTGCAGCACCGAATCATCAACCTTATACACATGCTCCCCGGCGAACAGTTCCACTCGCTCGCGGAACAGCCCCGAATCGTCGACATAGTCGAGAATTTCCAGCCCGTAGCGCTGCCCGACGCGAAAGTCGTCCTCACCGTGGTCGGGCGCCGTATGCACGCAGCCGGTGCCCGCTTCCAGGGTAACGTGGTCACCCAGCACCACCGGCACGTCGCGCTGGTAGAAGGGGTGATTCAGCACCAAGCCTTCCAGTTTGGCCCCCTTCACTGGCGAACCAACGCGGTTCCAGTCTTTGCTGGTTCTGGAGGTGAATTGCTCCAACAACCCTTCGGCAATAACAAAAGCCTGGCCGGGGTATTCGGCCGACTCGAGCGCAAGATAGTCCAATTCCGGGTTGAGGCACACCGCCTGGCTGCTGGGCAATGTCCAGGGTGTGGTGGTCCAGATAACAAAATTGATATGCGCCCCGGCATTCAGGCCGAATGTTTCATCCAGCGCAGGCTGGCCCTCGGCCAGAGCGTAGGGAACGTCGATAGACCAGGATGTCTTGTCCTGATATTCCACTTCGGCTTCGGCCAGCGCCGAACGACCCACGACACTCCAATAAACCGGCTTAACGCCCTTGTGCAAGTGGCCGTTTTGACAGATTTTGCCAAGCGCTCGAATGATATCGGCTTCGGTTTCGGGGTTTGCCGTCAGGTAGGGATTATCCCAGTCCCCCAATACCCCCAAACGCACAAAGCCCTCGCGCTGAATATCTACCTGCCTTAGCGCGTAGTCGCGGCACTTCTGCCGAAAACTGGCTTTGTCTATTTTGTCGCCGGCGCGGCCAACTTTTTGTTCAACCCTGTGTTCGATAGGCAAGCCGTGGCAATCCCAACCGGGTACGTAAGGCGCGTCGAACCCGTCCAGAGTGCGTGACTTGACGACAATGTCCTTGAGAATCTTGTTGACCGCATGGCCAAGGTGGATATCCCCGTTGGCATAGGGAGGACCATCGTGCAGCACATAGCGCGGCCGACCCTTGCGGGCCTCGCGAATTCGCTGGTACAGCTTGCCCTTCTGCCACTGCCTTAACCTTTGCGGTTCCCGCTGGGCCAAATTAGCCTTCATGGGGAAAGCGGTGCGCGGCAAGTTCAGGGTTGATTTGTAGTCCGGGCCCTGTGGGGTGGCGTCTTCGTTCAAGCTTTCAATAACCTTCTGTGTGTATTTGAGTATGCGCGTTGTGCCTTCATTCGGGCAGGCTCGCTGCGTGCCACTGGCGCGCTGTTTTTACATCCGTTTCAATCTGTTTTCGCAGCAACTCGAGACTGTCAAACGCGACTTCATCGCGAATCTTGTGCAGCAACTCCACTTCCAGCCGTTTGCCGTAGAGATCGGCGTTAAAATCCAGCAAATGAGCCTCGAGCACGGGCCGGGGCAGCGAGTCTACTGCAGGACGGTGCCCTATGTTGATGGCAGCGGGTATTCTAACTGAATCCACCAGCGCATTGCCGACAAATACGCCCGCCGCGCAGAGACGCCGCCCCTTTAGATTGAGGTTTGCGGTGGGGATGCCCCACTGCCGCCCCAACTGGGCACCGCGCACGACCCGACCACTGAGGCTATATGGCCGCCCCAGCAGGCGCGAAGCGTGGTCCATCTCTCCGGCAACCAGTGCCTTGCGGATGGCGGTACTGCTAACGCGCTCGCCCTGCACTGCCACGGTTTGCGCAACCTGCACTTCAAAGCCAAGTTGCGGCCCCCACTCTTGCAGCATTGCTACCGAACCGAGGCGATCGCGTCCGAAATTGAAATCGGCACCAACGATCAGCCGGCGCGCACGCAGCTGCTCTACAAGAATATCTTTGATGAATTTCTCGGCCGGAAGCTGGCTCAAACGCCGGTTAAAAGGCACGCACAAAACCTCATCCACGCCCAGACTGGCAATGAACTCCACCTTCTCGCGCCAGCCCATGATGCCAGGCAGGGTTTTTCCAGGGGCGAAAAACTCCGCTGGCCTGGGGTAAAAGGTGAGCACCCTGGCGCAACAATTCAGCTGGCGAGCCTGCTCCACCAGATCACCAATAATGGCCTGATGGCCCAGGTGAACCCCGTCAAATGAGCCAATCGCCAGCAGGCCCGGACTTCGGTCCTGTTGACCGCGGTGAATGCGGTGATAAATAGCTGGCGATTCGGCAGAAAGAGTTGGCATGGGCTGACTATTAATCGGCTGGATTCATCAGAAACTGGCGCGGACGAACTCCAGTTACAAAAAGGCCCAGCAGATAGAGCAAACCACCCGACGCGCAGAGCAGCAGCAACCGCCAGATTCGCTGCCAGGCCGACCAGTCAAACCACTGTTGCCAAACCATCAGCAACAACAGCAGCCCGGCCAGCATCAAACCCATGGCAAAGACAATTCGCCAGAGAAAGGGCGAGAGTTCTGACAGCCCCGGGCAACTATCAGATTTGCGCAACCCGCGATAAAGCAGCAGCGCATTCAACCAACCAGACAGGCTGGTGGCCAGCGCCAGACCCGCATGGCCCAGCTGCCAGGCAAAATGAAACAGAAGCACCAGCACCAGGTTAAACAGCATATTGGCTGCCATAGCAATAATGCCGATCTTCACCGGGGTGGCGGTATCCTCGCGCGCGAAGTAGCCGGTGGCCAGCACCTTGATCATCATGAAGGCCACCAATCCCAGAGCGTATGCGGCCAGGCTGAAACGGGCTTTTTCCACATCGCTGGCCAGCATGGCTCCGTACTGGAACAGGCCGGCCAGAATCGGCATGGCTAAAGCCACCAACGCCAAAGCCGCGGGCAAGGCAATCAGCAATACCAGGCGAATGGCCCAGCCCATCATGCGACGAAACTTTTGTGGATCTTCGGCAAAGCGCTGCCTCGACAGGTTGGGCAGGGCCACGGTGGCAATGGCCACGCCAAAAACGCCCAATGGCAGTTCCATCAGCCGGTCTGAATAGTAAAGCCAGGACACGCTGCCGGTGGGCAAAAAGGTCGCCAGCACCGTATCCAGCAACAGATTAATCTGGCTGACCGATACGCCAAAAAGAGCCGGCAGCATCAGCTTCAGTACGCGTCGTACACCCGCATCCTGCAAGCTTAACCGGGGCACCGGAAGCAGGTGCATGCGGGCGAGGAAAGGCAGTTGAAACAAAAACTGCAGCACACCTGCAACCAATACCGCCCAGGCCAGGGCAAACACAGGTTGCTGGAATAGAGGCGCCGCGTAAATTGCGCCCACAATCAGGCTGATGTTGAGAATAACCGGTGTGATCGCCGGAACCATGAAGCGGTCGTAGCTATTCAGAATCGAGCCGGCAAAGCCGGTCAGGGAGATCAGCATCAGGTAGGGAAAGGTGATGCGCAGCATATCGCTGGCAGCCTGAAACTTGAACGGATCGTCGAGGAAGCCTGCGCCGTATACGGCCATTACCTGCGGCGCAAAAACCACGACCAGAAGCGTAAGCAGGAACAACGACAGGCCCAAGGCCGCCGATACATGGTTAACAAACAGCTGCACCTCGGCCAACGACCGATTACGGCGGTAATCCGACAGAACCGGAACGAAGGCGGTATTGAAAGCACCCTCGGCAAACAGGCGGCGAAAAAAGTTGGGCAGCTTGAACGCCACATAGAAGGCGTCTGCCGCCGCCCCGGCTCCAATCAGCCTGGCCAGCAGCACGTCGCGAACCAACCCCAAAACGCGCGATGACATGGTAGCAGCACTAACGGACATGCTGGATTTCAGCATGCCGGGAGACTTTTTCTTTGCGGCGTTTTCAGCGGAAGGTTGCAAAGTGGGCCTGGTGCAGCAATTGGGTGGGGCAGTTTACTTAGCTTCGGCCCTTCCCACAACGAATCGGGCGTTGACATCGCCGTGCTGCATGGGCATAGTTGCGCCCCCGCGAAATAACAGTACGGAATTCACAGGAACCATGGCGAACTCACCTCAAGCACGCAAACGTGCACGCCAGAACGTAAAGCGTCGTCAGCACAACGCTAGCCGTCGTTCAATGACTCGTACAAGCATCAAGAAAGTTATCGCTGCAATTGCAAGCGGTGACAAAGAAGCGGCACAAGCTGCACTTACTGCTGCTACTCCAGTACTTGACAGAATGGCTACTAAAGGCTTGATTCACAAGAACAAAGCTGCTCGTCATAAGAGCCGTCTAGCTGCACAAATCAAAGCACTAGGTTAATCTTTACGATTAGTAGTTAAAAAAGCGCCCTTCGGCGCTTTTTTTGTATCTGTAATCGACGCTAATTAGCATGGGTTACTGATTTCAAATTTAGACTTAAAGGCATAAAGCCCACCACTAGGCGAGCTTTGTCACAGGATAAAAAGTCTTTGCGGTGTGTTCACACCCCAGCTATCCGCTTATCAGCTCATCTTCCTTATTGAGCTTGCCGGTGCGATACGCATGATCCAGTGAAGGATGGCCCACGGCCAGCTTGGCACAAACGCATTCGCTTTTTCTTTATTGATTGCATTGACCATCGCGCGACAGCCCACATCGGTATCAACAATAAACGGTACTTTCTCTACTTTTTCGTTTATTTC
>CAKZNR010000202.1 GCA_937129725.1 uncultured Cellvibrionales bacterium
TTTTGCTTTTCTCGCGAATGCTGATTTCATCACCAGGCAGAACCTTGTAAGAAGGAATGTTTACCTTCTTGCCGTTTACCTGAACCGCATTGTGGGCAACCATCTGACGTGATTCGGCGCGGGTAGCGCCAAAGCCCATGCGATAAACAACATTGTCCAGACGCTGCTCGATCAGGGTAAGCAGGTTTTCACCTGTGTTGCCCTTGATTCGTGCGGCTTCCTTGTAATAGTTAACAAACTGCTTTTCGAGAACACCGTAAATGCGGCGCACCTTCTGCTTTTCACGCAGCTGAACACCATAGTCAGACAGACGGCCACGTCGCTGACCGTGCTGGCCGGGCGCAGCTTCTGCGCGACACTTCGACTCAAGCGGGCGAATGCCACTCTTGAGGAACAGGTCTGTACCTTCGCGGCGCGAGAGTTTACAGGTAGGTCCTAGATATCTTGCCATGCTTCTATTCGCCTCTTATACGCGACGTTTTTTCGGCGGACGACATCCGTTATGCGGAATCGGCGTCACGTCGGTAATGTGGTTAATTTTGTAGCCGCAGTTGTTCAGCGCACGAACGGCGGACTCGCGTCCCGGCCCGGGACCCTTCACCTGGACATCCAGATTTTTCAGGCCAAATTCCAGCGCTGCGTTACCAGCTTTTTCAGCGGCAACCTGTGCTGCGAAGGGCGTGCTTTTACGCGAGCCGCGGAAACCCGCGCCACCGGAAGTCGCCCAGGCCAGGGTGTTGCCCTGACGATCGGTAATGTTAATGATGGTGTTGTTGAAAGACGCGTGAATGTGCGCAATACCATCAACGACGGTCTTGCGAACCTTTTTACGCGTACTCTGCTTTGAACCGGCTTTAGCCATTCTCGAATCTGCCAATAATTATCGTTTAATGGGTTTGCGCGGACCTTTACGGGTTCTCGCGTTCGTTTTGGTGCGCTGACCGCGCAGCGGCAAGCCGCGACGGTGACGCATGCCACGGTAACTGCCGAGGTCCATCAGCCGCTTGATGTTCATCGAGGTTTCCCGACGAAGATCACCTTCAACCGTGATGTTTCCGATCTCATTACGCAGGGCGTCGAGCTGACCTTCGTCCAGGTCGCCCACCTTGGTAGTTTCATCAATGCCCACGCTTTGCAAAATTTTGCTGGCGGTCGTGCGGCCTATACCAAAGATATAGGTCAGCGAGATCACCGCGTGCTTATTGTCAGGGATGTTGACGCCTGCAATACGAGCCATTTATTTGTCTCCAGTTACTCTTGTACCGGTACTTGTCCGGGGTATATACCGGAACTTCCCGGCTTTAGCCCGATTTCCCTGCCCTGAAAAAAGGCGCGAAGGATACCGGTGCCAAACTCAATAATCAATTCAGCCTTGACGCTGCTTGTGTCTCGGTTCTGCGCTACAGATTACGCGAACCGACCCTTTACGCCGGATGATCTTGCAGTTCCGGCAAACTTTTTTAACCGATGCTCTGACTTTCATTGTTCCGAGACCTTCAAATAACGTTCTAAAAACTGACCTTTGACCCTACTGCTTGAAGTTTGCTTTCTTCAGCAGCGAATCGTACTGGTGGCTCATAAGGTGAGCCTGGATCTGCGACATCAGGTCCATTGAAACCACCACGGCAATCAGCAGCGAGGTTCCACCCAGATAAAAAGGCACGTTCCAGGCCGCCACAAGGAACTGGGGCAACAGGCACACCAGCGCAATGTAAAGCGAACCAACCACCGTCAGGCGAGTCATCACGTCATCAATGTGGCGCGAGGTTTGCTCACCGGGACGAATACCCGGGATATAAGCGCCGGAGCGCTTCAGGTTGTCTGCCATATCTTTCGGGTTGAACATCAACGCCGTGTAGAAGAAGCAGAAGAAAATAATCAACGCGGCAAACAGGATCAGGTTCAAAGGCTGCCCGGGGCTAATGGCCAGAGAGATTTCCTGCAGTATCTGGCTTCCGCCATCGGCACCTTGCCCGAACCACTGGGCCAGCGATGCCGGAAACAACAGCAGACTGCTGGCAAAAATAGCGGGGATTACACCAGCCTGGTTAATTTTCAGTGGCAGGTGGCTGCTTTGTGCTGCAAAGGTATTTTTACCCTGTTGCCGGCGCGCGTAGTTCACCGGAATGCGTCGCTGGGCACGCTCGACGTGAACTACGAAGTAAACCACAGCGACTGCCAACAGGCCGATAAACACCAGCACAATGCCGTTCATTTCGCCGATGCGGGCCTGCTCGAATGCCTGGCCAATTGCAGGGAACAGACCGGCCACAATGCCGGCAAAAATCAGCATGGAGATACCGTTGCCAATACCGCGCTCGTTAATTTGCTCACCCAGCCACATCATGAAGACAGACCCGGTAACCAGGGAAATAATGGCAATCGAATAGAAGCTGTAGTCGGCGCTTAGCGTCAGGCCCTGCCCTGCCAGCCCAACCGACATACCAATGGCCTGAACTGTTGCCAGAAATACGGTGCCATAGCGGGTAATTTGCTGGATCTTGCGTCGACCCTGCTCACCCTCTTTCTTCATTTGTTCAAGCTGCGGCGTCACAGCCGTCATCAGCTGCACAATAATAGAGGCAGAAATGTAGGGCATGATACCCAGCGCCAGAATACTCATGCGCTCAAGTGCACCACCGGAGAACATGTTGAACAGTCCAAGGATCGTGCCCTGGTTCTGGTTGAACAGTTCGGCCAGGCGATCCGGGTCGATACCGGGCAGCGGAATGTGTGTTCCGATGCGGTAAACCACAATAGCCAGGAACAGAAAGCGCAGGCGAGACCAGAGCTCACCCAAGCCTTTCATATCACCCATTGGCATATTACCCGGACGAGCCATTTATTACTCCGCGCCTGCTTCCAGCACTTTGCCACCAGCCGCTTCAATCGCGGCTTTGGCACCTGCTGTTGCTGCCACACCCTGCAGGGTGACGGCCTTGTTAATTTCGCCACTGGCAAACACCTTGGCGCGCTGAATGTGCTGGCCCACCAGGTCGGCCGCTTTCAACGCAGCCAGATCGATGGTTTCGCTCTCTACCCTGTTCAGCTCGCCCAGGCGAACTTCCGCGGTAACCATAGAGACGCGCGAGCGAAAACCGTATTTCGGCAAGCGCTTGCGCAGCGGCATCTGGCCACCCTCAAAACCGGGTGCCACTTTGCCGCCGGAACGTGCTTTCAAACCCTTGTGGCCAAGGCCACAGGTTTTGCCGAATCCGCTTCCAATGCCACGGCCCACACGCTTTTTATTGCGTGTACGGCCAGGATTAGGTGAAAGAGTATTGAGATACATTATTGTTCCTCGACGCTTACCATGTAAGCCACTTTATGGACCATACCGCGAACTGCAGGCGTGTCTTCCAGCTCTACCGTATGACCGATACGTCGCAGGCCCAGTCCGTTAATGCAGGCTTTATGGTCCTGCAGCCGGCCGCTTGAGCTGCGGGTTTGGGTCACCTTTATGGTGCTTTGTTTCTTGGTCGCCATTCCCTAAAACCTCAGTTCAGAATTTGCTCAACGGTGAGGCCGCGCTTCTCTGCAACTTCATCCGGAGACTTCATGTTTTGCAGTGCCTTGAAAGTGGCGTGAACCACGTTCACCGGGTTGGTTGACCCGTAGCACTTGGCCAGTACGTCCTGAACGCCTGCCAATTCCAGCACAGAGCGCATGGCGCCACCGGCGATGACACCGGTACCTTCAGAGGCCGGCTGCATATAAACCTTGGACGAACCGTGCGTAGATACAGTGGCGTACTGAATGGTTTGACCGTCCAGATCCACTTCGATCATATTGCGTCGGGCAGCTTCCATGGCTTTTTGAATCGCCATTGGAACTTCGCGGGCCTTGCCGCGGCCGAAACCAACACGGCCTTTGCCGTCGCCCACAACAGTCAGGGCGGTGAAGGAGAATATCCGGCCACCCTTTACGGTTTTGGCAACTCGGTTAACCTCAACCAGCTTCTCAAGCAGGCCTTCGGTTTGATCCTGGTCTTTCTGATTTTGCAGTGCCATAGTCTTTTAAAACTCCAGTCCGGCTTCACGCGCGGCATCAGCCAGCGCCTTGACGCGTCCGTGATACTTGTACCCGCTGCGATCAAAAGCAACGCTGCTTACGCCAGCTTCTTTGGCGCGGCCCGCAATGAGCTCGCCCACTGCCTTGGCAGCATCCACATTGCCGGTCGCTTTGGCGCGCAGGTCTTTTTCAACCGTGCTGGCGCTTGCCACCACGTTGTCGCCCTGGTCACTGATGATCTGGGCATAAATATGTCGCGGCGTACGGTGCACGCAAAGACGCGGCATACGCAGTTCACGAATCTTGGCGCGGGCCCGACGGGCTCGACGCAATCTGGATGTTTTCTTGTCAGCCATGTCTTTACCTGTTTACTTTTTCTTGGCTTCTTTCAGGCGCACACGCTCATCGGCATAACGCACACCCTTGCCCTTGTAAGGCTCGGGCGGACGGAATCCGCGAACTTCTGCTGCCACCTGGCCAAGCAATTGTTTGTCTGCACTTTTGAGCAGAATTTCCGTTTGTGACGGGGTTTCTGCCGTGACACCTTTTGGCAGTTCGTAAACTACCGGATGCGAAAATCCCAGCGTCAGATCAAGTTTATTGCCCGACGCCTTGGCCCGATAACCCACACCAAGCAATGTCAGCTTGCGCTCGAACCCTTGCGACACGCCAACCACCATATTGTTGATCAGCGAGCGGAATGTCCCGGACATTGCGCGCGAGTCCTTGGTTTCATTGACAGCCGCCACTTTCAGACTGCCATCTTCCTGCTCGACAGTAACCAGAGGGTTGAGCTCGAGGGACAGCTCACCGTTGGAACCCTTAACGGATACCTTGGCGCCATCGACCTTGAGTTCTACCCCTTTGGGGACAACTACCGGATTATTTGCAATACGTGACATGTTCGGTCGCTCTTAAAATACGGTGCAAAGTACTTCGCCGCCGACGCCCTTGGCTCGCGCGGCACGGTCGCTCATCACACCTTGACTGGTGGATACGATGGCAACTCCCAGGCCGCTGCGCACTTTGGGCAGTTCGGTTGCTGATTTATAGTCGCGAAGGCCCGGTCGGCTCACGCGCTTGATTTCTTCAATGACCGGCTTCGACTTGTGGTAGCGCAGTTTTACGGTAAGGGTCGGCTTGGCACCTTCCTCTACGTCGTAAGACTCGACATACCCTTCCGCCTGCAGCACCTCGGCAACGGATACCTTCAGTTTTGACGAAGGCATGCTTACCGTCGGCTTGTTGCGCGCCTGGGCGTTGCGGATGCGAGTCAGCATGTCTGACAGTGGATCTTGTTGGCTCATCTGCTTTTCTTCCCGTTACCAGCTCGACTTCACAACACCCGGCACCTGGCCGCGCATTGCGTGCTCGCGCAATTTGTTTCGACACAGACCGAACTTGCGGTAAACCGCATGCGGACGCCCGGTGATTCGGCAGCGACGTTGCTGACGACTTGGGCTCGCATCACGCGGCAGCTGTTGAAGCTTCAGCTGAGCGTCCCAGCGATCTTCGTCACTGGTGTTCGAGTCTTTGATAATGGCCTTCAGCTGCTCTCGTTTGGCAGCGTACTTGGCTACAGTTTTTGCGCGTTTGTTTTCGCGCTGAATCATGCTGGTTTTAGCCATGCTAGTCCTGTCTTATCCGCGGAGAGGGAAGTTAAAGGCACGCAACAGGGCGCGACCCTCTTCATCAGTTTTGGCGGTGGTGGTTATACAAATATCCAAACCACGCAGCGCATCAACCTTGTCGTATTCAATTTCCGGGAAAATGATCTGCTCGGAAACACCCATAGAGAAATTGCCGCGGCCGTCAAACTGCTTCGGGCTAATACCGCGGAAGTCGCGGATACGCGGAATGGCGATGGTTACCAGACGCTCGAGGAACTCGTACATGCGTTCACTGCGCAGGGTTACCTTGCAACCAATCGGCCAATCTTCACGAACCTTGAAGCCAGCAACAGACTTGCGGGCCTTGGTTACGATCGGCTTCTGGCCAGAGATCATTTCCAGTTCCTTGACGGCGTTTTCAAGAATTTTCTTGTCGCCCAGAGCCTCACCTACACCCATGTTCAGGGTAATTTTGGTGATGCGCGGGATCGCCATCGGGTTTTCGATCTTCAGCTCTTCTTTAAGCTTGGGAACGACGTCTGTTTTGTAAATTTCCTGAAACGCTGCCATGTTTTCTACCTGCCTCAGGCTCCGATTACTTCGCCGGTGCTTTTAAACACGCGAACCTTTTTACCGTCTTCCAGCAATTTGAAACCCACGCGGTCGGCGCGAGCTTCGGCGTCATTCCAGATCGCCACGTTGCTGGCAGCTATCGGTGCCTCTTTCTCGATAATGCCGCCCGGGATTTCCATCTGCGGGTTGGGCTTCTGATGCTTCTTGACGATATGCACACCGCCGACAATCAGCTTGCCGTCAGCCATTACGTGCTGGACCTTGCCTCGCTTGCCTTTATCTCGGCCGGCAATTACCACCACTTCGTCGTCTCGCTTGATCTTGTTAGCCATTACGAATATGCCTCTAATAGCTCTTAAATAACTTCGGGAGCCAGCGAAATAATTCGCATAAACTGCTCACCGCGCAGTTCGCGAGTCACCGGTCCAAAAATACGGGTGCCAATGGGTGCCAGCTGCGGATTCAGCAGCACGGCAGCGTTGTCGTCGAAACGAATCAGTGACCCGTCCTGGCGACGCACGCCCTTCTTGGTGCGAACCACAACGGCGTTCAACACCTGGCCCTTCTTCACCTTGCCGCGCGGAATTGCTTCCTTCACGGTTACCTTAATAACGTCACCCACGCGCGCATAGCGACGATGTGAGCCGCCCAGAACCTTAATGCACATCACTCGGCGGGCACCGGAGTTGTCTGCTACATCGAGATAACTTTCGCTTTGAATCATCTTATATATCTCCGCATCCAGGTGGATTACACCTCGACGGCGCGCTCCTCAATTCGTACCAGCGTCCAGGTTTTCGTTTTCGAAATTGGACGGTGCTCTGCCACAGTGACCCGATCTCCCGGGTTGCACTGGTTGTCTTCGTCGTGCGCATGCACACGGGAAGTTTTCATAATGTACTTGCCATACACCGGGTGCTTTACGCGGCGCACAATTTGCACGGTGATGGTTTTATCCATCTTGTTGCTGACGACTTTACCGGTCAGCGTACGGACCAGCTTTTCCGCTTTGGTTTCAGCTTCAGCCATCAGTTATCTCCTGCCTTTAACGCCAGTACCGTTTTAATGCGCGCCACATCGCGGCGAGCCGCACGAATCAGGTGTGGCTGACCCAGCTGCCCGGTGGACTGCTGAATGCGGTACTTGAACTGCTCTTTACGAAGTTTCAGCAGCTCTTCTTTCAGTTCATCGACCGACTTGTCTCGCAAATCACTCGCTTTCATTACATTACCGACCGTTTTACAAAAGTGGTTTTCATCGGCAGTTTGCGGGCAGCCAGCTCAAATGCTTCTCGAGCCAACTCCTCCGTAACGCCTTCCATTTCGTAGAGCACCTTACCGGGACGAATTTGCGCTACCCAGTATTCAACGGCGCCCTTACCCTTACCCATTCGCACTTCAAGCGGCTTCTGCGTAATTGGCTTGTCCGGAAACACACGAATCCAGATTTTGCCGCCACGCTTGATGTGACGAGTCATTGCACGTCGACCTGCCTCGATCTGGCGAGCGGTCAGTCGACCACGACCCGTGGCTTTCAGGCCGTACTCTCCAAAGCTGACTTTGGAGCCGCGCAGCGCCAGGCCACGATTGCGACCCTTATGCATCTTGCGGAACTTGGTTCTTTTTGGCTGCATCATGTCTCAGACCCTCTTATTTCTGAGCTTGACGCGAGTTGCGAGCTGCTGGCTTGCCAGTTTTGCCCGCCGCCTCGGCCTGTGCTTCGGTACCAATAATTTCGCCTTTGAAGATCCATACCTTTACGCCAATGATGCCGTAAGTGGTTTGACCTTCTGCCGTGCCGTAATCCACGTCAGCACGCAGGGTATGCAGAGGCACCCGACCTTCGCGATACCATTCGGTGCGCGCAATTTCGGCGCCGCCCAAACGCCCACTGACCTGGATTTTCACGCCCTTGGCACCTGCGCGCATGGCGTTTTGCACGGTGCGCTTCATGGCGCGGCGGAACATCACCCGGCGCTCGAGCTGCTGCGCTACGTTCTGCGCAGACAGGGTGGCATCCAGATCCGGCTTTCGAATCTCTTCAATATTGATGTGAACCGGTACGCCCATCATGGCGCCCACCTCGCGACGCAGAACATCTACGTCTTCGCCTTTCTTGCCGATAACGACACCGGGGCGAGCGGTAAAAATAGTAATGCGGGCCGATTGCGCCGGGCGCTCGATCTCTACACGGCTGATAGAAGCATTGGCCAGCTTGGTTTTGATGTGCTCGCGAACCTGCAGGTCGATGTGCAGTTTATCGGCGTAATCACCGCGCTCGGCATACCAAACCGACTCATGGTTCTTGACGATGCCCAGACGAATACCGGTGGGATGTACTTTCTGACCCATTATTTGGCTCCCGCTGTGTCTGCCACTTTCACAGTGATGTGGCAGTTGCGTTTGAAAACTCGATCCGCACGGCCTTTGGCGCGCGGCTTGACGCGCTTCATGGTGAAAGCCTCGTCAACAAAAATTGTGGAAACCTTGAGCTCGTCGATATCGGCACCTTCGTTGTGCTCGGCATTGGCAATGGCAGACTCAAGAATCTTCCTGATCACCGCGGCACCCTTCTTGTTACTGAATTCCAGAATATCCAGGGCCTGCTCAACGTGCTTGCCACGAATCTGGTCGGCAACCAGACGCGCCTTCTGGGCTGAAATTCGGGCGCTGCGCAGTTTAGCTGCAACTTCCATCTCGATTACCTCGCCTTCTTATCCGCAACGTGACCGCGGTAAGTGCGGGTTGCTGCGAATTCGCCCAGTTTATGTCCGACCATCTCTTCGGAAACCATGACCGGCACGTGCTGACGACCGTTGTGCACGGCAATGGTCAAACCAACCATTTCCGGAATCACGGTGCTGCGACGCGACCAGGTTTTGATCGGCTTGCGATCATTCTTTTCTACCGCCGTTTCGACCTTCTTCAGAAGGTGAAGATCGATAAACGGACCTTTATATAGCGAGCGAGCCATTCTTCTTCTCTCTCCTGAATTCGATTAGCGGCTACGACGGCGAACAATGTACTTGTCAGTACGCTTGTTCTTACGTGTCTTGTAGCCCTTGGTAGGCGTACCCCAGGGTGAAACCGGGTGGCGGCCACCGGAAGTACGACCCTCACCACCACCGTGCGGGTGATCTACCGGGTTCATCACAACGCCGCGAACAGTAGGCCGAACGCCGCGCCAGCGGGTTGCACCGGCTTTACCGAGCGAGCGCAGGCTGTGTTCACTATTGGAAACCTCACCCAGCGTGGCGCGGCATTCTGCCGGCACGCGACGCATCTCGCCACTGCGAAGACGAATGGTTGCATAGGCACCCTCACGAGCCACCAACTGCACCGAGGTTCCGGCACTGCGCGCCAGTTGCGCGCCCTTGCCTACTTTCATTTCTACGCAATGGATAACGCTACCCACCGGGATGTTGCGCAGTGGCAGAGTATTGCCCGGCTTGATCGGTGCCGCCCGCCCGGACAGAATCGAATCACCCGCTTTTACGCCTTTGGGCGCAATAATGTAGCGGCGCTCACCGTCCTGATAGCACACCAGGGCAATCAGGGCGCTGCGGTTGGGATCGTATTCCAGCCGCTCAACCTTGGCCGGAATTCCGTCCTTGTCGCGCTTGAAGTCGATAACCCGATAGCGCTGCTTGTGGCCACCGCCAATGTGTCGCGTGGTAATGCGACCATTGTTGTTGCGACCGCCGGTACGAGACTTCTTCTCGGTAAGCGGCGCGTGCGGCTGGCCCTTATGCAGGTCTTCGTGCACCACGCTAACAACGTGGCGACGGCCTGAAGATGTAGGTTTGCGTTTTACAACTGCCATTTCTCTACTCTCGCTCCTGCCTTACTCAGCCGCTGTGTAATCGATCTGCTGGCCATCGGCCAGAGTCACGTAGGCTTTCTTCCAGTCGTTGCGCTTACCCAAACCGGTACGCGTACGCTTGGTTTTACCCTTGACATTCAGCATCCGAACCTGGGCGACGTTCACTTTGAACGCGGCCTCAACAGCAGCCTTGATATCGGGCTTGCTGGCTTGGGTGCTGACACGAAATACGTACTGATTGGCCTCTTCAGCAGCAATGGCTGCTTTTTCGGTAATAACCGGGCGTTCAATCAGGGTGAAAAGCTTCTCCTGGTTCATCCCAGCATCTCCTCAATTTGCTTGACGGCCGATACGGTCATTACCACCTTCTCGTGACGCAGCAGGCTAACC
Source organism: uncultured Cellvibrionales bacterium (assembly GCA_937129725.1). Taxonomy (GTDB): domain Bacteria; phylum Pseudomonadota; class Gammaproteobacteria; order Pseudomonadales; family GM7GCV1; genus JABJGI01. Next base: position 10,407 of record CAKZNR010000202.1, read on the forward strand.
GGGTCTACCGCCGCGGTATCGCATACATCAACCTTGTGCAGGTTGCGCGCCGACAGGTAGAGGTTTTGACTAATTTCGTCAGAAACGATCAGCACATCCTGCACACCCAGACCGCCCAGCTTTTCAACCAGACCCTTTGTTTTGGGTGCGTCGACATCGAAGGCTTCAACCACCACCAGACGCTCCTGGCGGGCCAGCTCGGAAACAATTGAACGCATCGCGGCGCGATACATTTTCTTGTTCAGCTTTTGTGAATGATTGCGATCGGGGCGAGCCGCAAAGGTCAAACCACCGCTGCGCCACAGGGGGCTGCGGATGGTACCGGCACGCGCACGGCCGGTGCCTTTTTGACGCCAGGGCTTCTTGCCGCCACCGGACACTTCTGATCGGGTTTTCTGCGCCTTGGTGCTTTGGCGAGCGTTGGCCATAAAGGCAACGACAGCCTGGTGCACCAGATCCGCATTGTATTGCGTACCGAAGGTTCCTTCAGATACTTCAACTTTGCTCGCGGAGCCGTTGGCAGCTACAACGTTAAGTTCCATGCCTGGTCTCCTTACGCCTTAACCTTGACGGCGGGCCGGACGATGACATCACCGCCAGGCGCACCGGGAACCGCACCCTTGATAAGGAGCAGATTGCGCTCTTCATCAACTCGCACGATTTCCAGGTTCTGAGTAGTTACTTGTTTGTTGCCCATTTGGCCGGCCATCTTCTTGCCTTTGAACACACGACCCGGGGTCTGGTTCTGGCCGATGGAGCCTGGGGCACGGTGAGACAGGGAGTTGCCGTGAGTGGCGTCCTGCATGGAGAAGTTCCAGCGCTTCACGCCGCCCTGAAAGCCCTTACCTTTGGACGTTCCGGTGACATCAACTACCTGGCCAACCTCGAAGGTGGAAACGGTGACTTCACCGCCAACTTCAAAGGCGTCTTCCTCACCGGTGACAAATTCCCACATGCCACGCCCGGCCGGTACGTTCGCCTTGGCGAAGTGTCCGGCTTGCGCCTTGCTTACACGGGAAGGGCGGCGTTCGCCCACTGTCACCTGGATAGCCGAGTAGCCATCCGACTCAGGTGCTTTAACCTGGGTGATTCGGTTTGGAGTCGCTTCAATTACGGTAACAGGCACTGCTTGCCCATCCTCCGTGAAGACGCGAGTCATGCCACTTTTGCGGCCGACAATACCAACGGTCATTTTTCTTCCTCTATGTGTACGGGGCTATTACCCGCTATGGCCGCCCATTTCAGAGCGTTACACCGGCCCCTTGGGGCCAACAATTAACCCAGGCTGATCTGAACTTCTACACCAGCGGCCAGGTCAAGATTCATCAAAGCGTCAACCGTCTTTTCAGTCGGGCTGACGATATCCAATAGTCTCTTATGAGTACGGATCTCGTATTGGTCACGGGCATCCTTGTTCACATGGGGTGAAATCAGGATGGTGAACTTCTCCTTGCGGGTCGGGAGCGGAATCGGGCCACGTACGTTTGCGCCGGTTCGCTTGGCCGTCTCGACAATTTCTTTTGCTGAGGCATCGATAAGACGATGATCGAAAGCCTTCAGACGAATTCGAATATTTTGACCTTGCATCTACGAAATCCAGATAACTATTGGTTTTAAAAAGCTTTTTAGACGGCCCGCATTTCGATGCGAACAGTCATGCAGGGTCAACCCCCGCGAAAGAGGCGCGAATTCTATAGATTTGAGATGTCGAGGTCAACAAGCTTGTGGCGTTATTTTTTACCGGCTGCAGGCGGGGTTTTAAGCGTGCCGGCCAGAGTAGCCGAGGCCGGTGTCAAAGTTGGCCGCAAACCATTATTTCCGCCCGGATATGGCGCGCTTCAAAGCTCGGCTCAATGCGCTCAAAAGGGAAGATGCAGGGTCTCACGCGCGACTATAGATAGCGGCTAAAAAAAACCTCCATTTAAAGCGTCAAATGAAGTAGAATTCGCCGCCAATTTTCAACCCACTCCAATACTCGACGAGTAAAGCAATGACTGACCTATCCAAGTACCGCAACATCGGTATTTTCGCCCATGTTGATGCCGGTAAAACAACGACCACCGAACGCATTCTTAAACTCACTGGCCGCATTCACAAGCTGGGTGAGGTTCACGATGGCGCTGCCACCACCGACTTTATGGATCAGGAAGCCGAGCGCGGCATCACCATTCAGTCTGCTGCCACAACCTGTTTCTGGGACGACCATCGATTGAACATCATCGATACCCCGGGGCACGTGGACTTTACCGTTGAGGTGTATCGCTCGCTGAAAGTACTGGACGGCGGTGTTGGCGTATTCTGCGGCTCCGGTGGCGTTGAGCCCCAGTCGGAAACCAACTGGCGCTATGCCAACGATTCCGAGGTTGCGCGGCTTATCTTCGTCAATAAGCTCGACCGGATGGGCGCCGACTTCTACCGCGTTGTGGGCCAGGTTAAGAAAGTATTGGCCGCCAACCCACTGGTAATGACACTTCCGATCGGCATCGAAGACGACTTCGTTGGCGTGGTTGATGTACTGGAACAAAAAGCCTACGTATGGGACGACTCTGGCCTTCCGGAAAATTATGAAGTGCAGGACATTCCTGAAGACATGAAGGAATTGGCCGATAAGTACCGTACCGACCTGATTGAAACCGCCGTTGAGCAGGACGACGACCTGATGATGTCCTATATGGAAGGCGAAGAGCCCACCATTGAGCAGCTCAAGGCCTGCATCCGCAAAGGTACCCGCGACCTGGCATTCTTCCCGACTTACTGCGGTTCTGCCTTCAAAAACAAGGGCATCCAGCTGGTGTTGAACGCGGTAAACGATTACCTGCCCGCACCTACCGAGGTAGACGCGCAAGATCTGACCGACCCGGAAACTGGCGAAGCCACGGGTGAGGTTGCCACCGTGTCGGCTGAAGAGCCCCTGCGTGCACTGGCGTTCAAAATTATGGACGACCGTTTCGGCGCATTGACCTTTACCCGCATCTACTCGGGCGTACTGAACAAGGGCGACACCATTCTCAACTCCTTTACCGGCAAAACCGAGCGGGTTGGGCGCATGGTAGAAATGCACGCCAATGAGCGCACCGAGATCGATCGCGCCCAGGCAGGCGATATTGTTGCCCTGGTAGGCCTGAAAAACGTGCAGACCGGGCACACCCTGTGCGACCCGAAACACCCCTGCACACTGGAGCCCATGATCTTCCCCGATCCGGTTATCTCCATCGCGGTTGCGCCGAAAGACAAATCCTCTACCGAGAAGATGGGTATCGCCATCGGCAAGATGGTGGCAGAAGACCCCTCATTCGTGGTTGAAACCGACGAAGACTCTGGCGAAACCATCCTGAAGGGTATGGGCGAGCTGCACCTGGACATCAAGGTAGACATCCTCAAGCGCACCTACGGTGTTGAGCTGGAAGTCGGCCAACCCCAGGTTGCTTACCGCGAAACCATTACCACACCGGTTGAAGACAGCTACACCCACAAGAAGCAAACGGGTGGCTCTGGCCAGTTCGGTAAAATCGACTACCGCATTACTCCGGGAGAACAGAACACTGGCTTCGAGTTCAGCTCAACCGTTGTGGGCGGTAACGTGCCGAAAGAATTCTTCCCGGCTATCGAGAAGGGTTTTGCCGGCATGATGGAAGAAGGCCCACTGGCCGGTTTCCCGGTACTGGACGTAGCAATTGAGCTGTACGACGGCGCATACCACGCCGTTGACTCCTCGGCAGTGGCCTTCGAACTGGCAGCGCGCGGCGCTTTCCGCCAGTCCATGCCGAAAGCCGGCCCGCAAATTCTCGAGCCTGTGATGAAGGTAGACGTGTATTCCCCGGAAGATCACGTGGGTGATGTCATTGGCGATCTGAACCGTCGCCGCGGCATGATCAAGGATCAGGAGCCCAGCAGTACCGGCGTTCGTGTGAAAGCCGACGTACCGCTGGCAGAGATGTTTGGTTACATCGGGCACTTGCGCACCATGACTTCTGGCCGCGGCCAGTTTTCCATGGAATTCTCGCATTACGCTCCCTGCCCACAAAACGTGGCTGAAGAAGTTATCGAGAAAGAGAAGGAACGACGCGCCGCCAAGAACAAGTAAGTTTGGCGCATCACCTGAAAAACCCGGCGAATGCCGGGTTTTTTTATGGTTGATTGAATAGTCCGGCCTGCAGCGGCAAAGGGTGTTCCGCGGCTGCTTGCCCTGCGGGTTCCCTCATCAAGCTCAGCCCTCAGGGCGCTGCGCAACTCGCTTGCTCGCAAAAAGACTCGCTTGCGCTCAGACAGTGCTCGCGCTTAATCCTTCGGTCTTTCACTTTCTTCGGCAGCGCAGCCTGATTGCTTCAACCCTTTTGCCCCTTGACCCCGACTTCGCATCGACCCATTGCAAAACCATAAAAAAAGGGGCCATCAGGCCCCTTTTTTATTTGAGTCAGACATCCGGCGCGCCGGTGTCAAACACTGCAGACTTACTCGACGACTTTGGAGACGACGCCCGCACCTACGGTACGGCCACCCTCACGAATCGCAAAGCGAAGCCCGTCTTCCATCGCAATCGGCGCCTGCAGAGTCACAACCATCTTCACGTTGTCACCCGGCATCACCATCTCGACACCTTCGGGCAGTTCACACGCACCCGTCACATCGGTAGTACGGAAGTAAAACTGCGGACGATAGCCTTTGAAGAAGGGGGTATGACGACCACCCTCATCTTTGCTCAGTACGTACACTTCACACTCGAACTTGGTGTGCGGCGTAATGGTGCCCGGTATCGCAAGTACCTGGCCACGCTCAACTTCCTCGCGCTTGGTACCACGCAGAAGCACGCCCACGTTCTCGCCCGCACGACCTTCGTCAAGCAGCTTGCGGAACATCTCAACACCGGTACAGGTGGTCTTGGTGGTATCTTTGATACCCACAATCTCAATCTCGTCACCCACCTTGACAATGCCGCGCTCAACACGGCCCGTTACCACGGTACCGCGACCCGAAATAGAGAACACGTCCTCGATCGGCATCAGGAAGGCCTGGTCAATCGCTCGCTCGGGCTCCGGAATGTACTCGTCCAGAGTCTCTACCAGCTTCTTAACCGCCGTGGTGCCCATCTCGTTGTCGTCTTCACCGTTCAACGCCATCAGCGCAGAACCAATAATGATCGGCGTGTCGTCACCGGGGAACTCGTACTGATCCAGAAGTTCGCGAACTTCCATCTCAACCAGCTCCAGCAGCTCTTCGTCGTCAACCATGTCGGCCTTGTTCAGGAACACAACAATGTAGGGAACACCCACCTGACGTGACAGAAGAATGTGCTCGCGAGTCTGCGGCATGGGGCCGTCAGCGGCCGAACATACCAGAATCGCACCGTCCATCTGCGCCGCACCCGTGATCATGTTCTTCACATAGTCGGCGTGCCCAGGACAGTCCACGTGAGCGTAGTGACGCCCAGGTGACTCGTACTCCACGTGAGAGGTGGCAATGGTAATACCGCGCTCACGCTCTTCCGGTGCGTTATCAATACCGTCAAATGCCACGGCATCTCCGCCCCACACTTCCGCGCATACGCGCGTCAGCGCCGCCGTCAGCGTCGTCTTGCCATGGTCAACGTGACCAATCGTGCCCACGTTTACGTGTGGCTTACTGCGATCAAACTTCTCTTTTGCCATTGCTCAGCCTCTTTTATTAATAAGGATCAGGTTGTTCGTTCAATGATGCTGTCGGCCACCTGTTTCGGTGCCTCGACATATTTATCAAATTCCATGGTGTAGGTGGCCCGGCCCTGGGTGGCAGAGCGCAGGTCGGTAGCGTAGCCAAACATTTCCGCCAGGGGTACCTCTGCGTTCACTATTTTGCCCGATACGGTTTCGTCCATTCCCAGAATAACCCCGCGACGGCGATTCAAATCGCCTACCACATCACCCATGTTTTCTTCCGGCGTAACCACTTCCACTTTCATGATGGGCTCCAGCAATACCGCGCCGCCTTGCTGGGCCAGATCTTTGGTCGCCATCGAGGCGGCTATTTTGAATGCCATTTCGTTGGAGTCAACATCATGGTAGGAGCCATCGTAAAGCGTTGCCTTCAGCCCGAGCAGGGGGTAACCGGCCAGCACACCGTTTTGCATTTGCTCTTCGATACCCTTCTGAATGGCCGGAATGTATTCTTTAGGCACCACGCCACCGACAATCTCGTTGACGAATTGCAGCTTGTCGGCCATGGCGTCCTCGCCAGGTTCAAATTTGAGCCACACATGGCCATACTGGCCGCGCCCCCCGGACTGACGAACAAACTTGCCCTCGATATCACAGCTATTGCGAATGGCCTCGCGGTAGGCCACCTGCGGCTTACCAATATTGGCCTCCACCTTGAACTCGCGCTTCATGCGGTCAACGATGATATCCAGGTGCAGCTCACCCATGCCGGAAATAATGGTCTGGCCGGTTTCTTCATCGGTTTTCACGCGGAATGAAGGGTCTTCCTGTGCCAGCTTGCCAAGGGCAACGCCCATTTTTTCCTGGTCGGGCTTTGATTTGGGCTCCACCGCCACGGAAATAACCGGCTCGGGGAACTCCATGCGCTCAAGCACAATTTTGTTGCCTTCGTCACACAGGGTGTCGCCCGTGGTGACATCCTTCAACCCCACCGCCGCGGCAATGTCGCCAGCCAGCACTTCCTTGATTTCCTGCCGGCTGTTCGAGTGCATTTGCACCATGCGCCCTACTCGCTCGCGCTTTTGTTTCACCGAGTTATATACAGCGGTGCCACTTTCCAGCTTGCCCGAATAAACGCGGAAGAAGGTCAGGGTGCCCACAAAGGGGTCGGTTGCAATCTTGAAAGCCAGGGCAGCAAAGGGAGCTTCATCGTCTGCTTCGCGCGTAGCGACCGTATCTTCGTCGTCCAGCAAGCCTTCAATGGCTTTTACTTCATCTGGCGCGGGCAGGTAGTCGATTACCGCATCCAGCACAGCCTGCACGCCCTTGTTCTTGAAGGCAGAGCCACCCAGCACCGGAACAATCTCGTTGGCCAGGGTGCGAATGCGAATGCCCTGTTTAATTTCTTGCTCGCTCAGGCTGCCCTCTTCCAGGTATTTGTCCATCAGCTCTTCGTTGGCCTCGGCCGCGGTTTCCATCAGCTGTTCGCGCAGTTGCTCGCACTCGTCCTGCAGTTCGGCGGGAACCTCGGCAAGCTCATAGGTCATGCCCATGTCCTGCTCGTTCCAGTAAATAGCCTTCATCAGTACCAGATCGACCACGCCTTTGAAGTTCTCTTCGCTGCCAATGGTCATTTGAAGCGGCACCGGGTTGGCGCCCAGCCGTTTTTTCAGCTGGTCAATGACGCGCATGAAGTCGGCACCGGCCCGGTCCATCTTGTTTACAAATACCATGCGCGGCACTTCGTATTTGTTGGCCTGGCGCCACACGGTTTCGGTTTGAGGCTGCACACCGGAAGAGCCGCACAGCACCACCACGGCACCGTCGAGCACGCGCAGCGAACGCTCCACCTCAATGGTGAAGTCGACGTGCCCGGGTGTGTCGATAATGTTGATGCGGTATTCGGGGAACTGTTGGCTCATGCCCTGCCAGAAACAGGTGGTGGCCGCCGAGGTAATGGTGATACCGCGCTCCTGCTCCTGCTCCATCCAGTCCATGGTGGCAGCACCG
>CAKZNR010000203.1 GCA_937129725.1 uncultured Cellvibrionales bacterium
AGTATTTAACAAACCTTACGGGGTTCTAAGCCAGTTTACCGACGAGGGAGGCCACCCCGGCCTGGCACACTTTATCGAACAACCCGGTTTTTACGCCGCCGGTCGCCTTGACCGCGACTCCGAAGGCTGTCTGCTGCTAACCGACGATGGCAAGCTACAGGAATACCTCAGCTCGCCACGCTTTCACAAAGCCAAGTGCTACCTGGTTCAGCTGGAGGGCGACATTGGCGAAGCAGACCTGATCAAACTGCGCCAGGGCTTGGAACTGAAAGACGGCCTCACTCTTCCCGCCAAAGCACACCGCATTGCCGAACCCGGCTGGCTATGGCCGCGTAACCCTCCTGTACGCGAGCGGAAAACAATACCGGACTGCTGGATTGAACTCCAACTTACCGAGGGCCGCAATCGCCAGGTGCGTCGCATGACTGCCGCTGTCGGCTTTCCCACCCTGCGGCTGGTGCGCTTGGCTTCGGGGCCCTTCAGTATCGAGGGGCTAGCTCCCGGCGAATGGCGATGGGCGGAAGCACCTCAGGACTTTTTTACCAATCGCGAGGCGATAAAAAACCAAACTGGCGATGGCAGCAGGCGCAGAAATTTCAGCAACAGAGTAAAGCGCTTGGGAAAGTGAATTTCAAACGCTCTACCAGACAAGCCTGCGAGAATATACTCCGCTGCCGCTTCCGGCTCGATAATGAACGGCATGTCGAACTGGTTCTTGTCTGTGAGGGGCGTTTTCACAAACCCCGGGTTAATCACCTTCACGTCAAGGCCGGTATTCAGGTTTTCCACCCTTAGTGATTCGGCCAGGTTGATTAACGCGGCCTTCGTTGAGCCATAGGGTTGCGCGTTGGGAAGCCCGCGGTAACCCGCTACGCTGGCACAGAAAGCCAGTTGGGCTCTTTCCTGACGCTTCAGGTCTGCCAGGGTAACCTGAATCAGGTTAAACGCGCCTACCAGGTTGATATCTACAATTTGCTTCAGCTCTTCCAGTTCGAGATCGTCGAGCGTCATGGGGCTGTAGCCGGCTGACATAAAAAGAATGCGGTCGACCCGCCCTGCCACCTGCTGAAGCGACTGAAAAGCGGCTCGCAGGCTGGCCGGCTCGGTCACATCCAGCGGAAAGCTCCATTCGAAGCCCTCGTCTGATTTCAGTTGCTGTAATACTTCCTCGCGACGCGCCGAAATGGCAACGCGAGCACCCTGTTGCTGAAGCGCCCGAGCAACCGCCAGACCGATACCACTACTGGCTCCGATAACCCAAACCACCTCGGAGCGAAAGGAATGTTTCATAGCAAATCTACTGACTTTCCAGCTTGCGCATGAACACAGTAACTTCGCCTACCTTGAGGCCAAACTTCTTCATTTTTGTACGGTTAATTACCACACCATCATTCATCAGCCACATCCAGTCGTCCATGTTCAACACCAGGGTGCCATCACCGCGTGGGATCTCCAGTCGGTACTTCATGTTAACCGCGTTACCTGCCATAAAGCCTTCGGCAGTTCCCACAACATCGCCGGCAGCCCCCTGAAAGCGACCATCATCGAGGCGGGTAAGGGTCCAGGTTCTGTGGTCTACCTGGCCACTGTAGTAACGAAACTCCTCTTCCAGGGTGCCAACATTGCCGTCCCAGGAACCCGTCATACTAATATCGAAGCGCTGTATTACCTCGCCTTTCCAGTCCTGTACGAATCCCCATGCCTCTATGGGGCCATCAAAGTACTCGCGAATGTCCATGGCCGGCGATTCGGCCTGGTAGGCAGTAATAGCCGTGTTGCTGCAACTAGCGGTCATAACCAGTATCCAAAGAATCAGAATTTTTCCAGACGACATTTTCATCTGCATTTGCTCCCGTTGGCTTGAGATGGGTGAAGAGTAATAAGGCGGCAACAATTTTCAGCATGATAGGGATGCCACCGTACCCCAGCATAAGTACAGCAAGTTGCTTTTCGCTGTTTTCAACCGCAGGCTGGAACCCTGCCGCGTCAAGCATCCACAAAAGCAGCGCTGCCGCTATGGCAAGCACCAGCTTGGAAATAAAGGCCAACAGGGCGAAGGCGCGGGAACTGTCCTGCTGCAGCCGCTGCTTCGCCAGGTCGCCAACCAACCGGGCACTTGGCATCGCCAAATCGCCGCCAAACGCGATGCCGCTGGTTATACACACCAGCGCAAACAACAGCAAACCTCCGGGCTTAACCAGTAAAACCAGAGAAAAAGCCACCACGGCAAAAAGCATTGAAAGCAGCCATGCCCGGTCCATTCCAACTCGTCGGGATACCTGGCGCCAGAGAGGCATTCCGGCTATGCCGGCAACAAAATAGATAAAGAGGTACAGGCCGGTCCATGCTTCAGCCTGCAGGTAGTCGCGTACAAAAAACACAAACAACACCGCTGGGCAGGCAGAGGCCAGGGCCGAAATCGCATACAGAAAATAGGTGCTGCGTCCGGCCTGAAGTACCGGCAGAAAGCCTCCCAGTGCCTGCCGGTTAAAGTTGCTTTTGATGTCTGTCGGCACCTGATGTTGCAGCCAACCGCCCCAGTAAGCCATTAACACCAGGCCGACGAGCACAAAGCTCATCACAAACGTTCTGTAGCCAGCTTCAGTGCCCAGCCAGGCCGCAAGCGCGGGTGGCGCCAACGCAGCCAACATAAGACCTATCAGCACGCAGGACTCACGCACGGTGGTCAGGCTGACAGCCTCTGCTTCAGTGCGGGCTCGCAAACTGGCCATGCTGTTAAGCAAAATAGTGAGGTAACTGTAGCCTGCAGAAGCAACAAAGACGGCGACAAAAAACCAGCCAATGCCAGCCCAGTCAGCGGGACTAAACAAGGCCCACATGCCAGCCAAGAAAAACAGGCCAAACAACAGAAACAGCGCAAATCGATGGTCAGGCCAGCGGTCACTCACCCACCCCCACAGGGGATCGGTAAAGCCATCCAATAATCGCAACACCAATAGCAAACTGCCGATAAGGGCCAAATCCACTCCGCGACTGGCGGCATAGAAGTCTGGTGCGTACAGGTAAAGCGGGATTCCTCCCAGTGCTACAACGGTACCCAGGCTGCCGTAGCGAAGCTGCTCAGCGACTGATATTGGCATAATCAGGCGTTCCTACCAGCTGCTCGCGCAGCTGAGGCGCCTCTGAGCGCGTCGCCCGCGCGTCTCGGTGTGCGAGCCGCGGCATCGAACGGTCGTAGTTGTGAAACGTCCAACGCGCAACTCTGCGTTTCGACGCGGATTGTCGCGCCCTGGTCCAAACGTGGATAAAAAAGCCCCACCT
>CAKZNR010000204.1 GCA_937129725.1 uncultured Cellvibrionales bacterium
CATCTCGAGTCACTGGGGCAAGTGGCCGAAGAACGGCAGGATGAGGAGATTCTTGGCAAAAGCCGTGAACTGATCGGCGAGGCCGATCACCTGTTGCATACCTTCAACGCTCTGTTGCGCATAGCCAATATCGAGAGCGGCAAACGCCACAGCGAGTTCGAGCGAGTCGAGTTGGGCGAATTGGTGGAAGATGTAGTTGATTTTTATATACCGCTGGCAGAGGAGGGTGGTGTAGAAGTTCGCAGTGATATCGCCCCGGGCGAACTGATTTGTGATCGCGATCTCTTGTTCCAGGCTTTTGCCAACCTGATTGATAACGCATTGAAATTCAGCCCGCGCGATTCACAAATTAGTGTGCGCCTGGCCAACGAAGCGGGCCAGTATGTAATCGATATCGCCGATCAGGGCCCAGGCATTCCAGACGGGGAAAAAGCCAAAGTGTTCAACCGCTTTTACCGGGCCGAGCACAGCCGTAACTCGCCTGGTAATGGTTTGGGTTTGAGTTTGGTAGGGGCCATTGTCGATCTGCATGGAGGCTTGATTGATTTACACGACAACCATCCCGGGTTGCGTGTCAGGCTGTGCCTGCCGATTCAGCGTTAAAACAACTTAACAGCAGCGCCACCGCAGCTTAATTGCAACGGCTATAGGATGGCGCTTTGACTGGTTGGTAATATTTGTGCGAGTAGCGGTTATTGGGTCAGGTGTAAGCGGTTTGGTGGCTTCCTGGCTTCTTTCTAGAGATCACGAAGTTGTCCTGTTTGAGGCGGATTCCCGCCCGGGTGGGCACGCGCGCACACTGGATGTTGGCGAGGGTAGCGAGAAAGTCGCAGTAGACACCGGCTTCATCGTATTCAACTATGAAACTTACCCTGTATTGACACGAATTTTTGACCGTTTGGGCGTCCCGGTGAAAAAAAGCAGCATGTCCTTTGGCGTTAGCCTGGACAACGGCGCTGACGAGTACGGCACGGTGCCTTCCTGGCGAGTGTTCAGTTCCTGGAAAAATGTTTTTTCAACCCGCCATTGGCGAATGTTGCGCGACATTAAACGCTTCGAGTCCGAGGCCGTCAGGATTCTTGAACAAGACTTGCAGTTGAGCCTGGGCGAGTATCTGGAGCAGGAGAACTACAGCGATTCGTTTCGCGACCGCTTTCTCATTCCCATGGCTTCATCCATCTGGAGTACCGCGCCGTCTCGCATTCTCGACTTTCCCGCTATTAGTCTGATCCGTTTTTTCGACAACCACGGCTTGCTTCAAGCAAGTGGGCGGAAGCAGTGGTACACCGTCGAGGGAGGAAGCCGCGAGTATGTACAGAGGCTTCTGGCTGATTTTGACGGAGAGCTCAGGCTGAATTCGCCCGTCACTGGCGTCAGCACTGAATCCGGCGGAATCGGCTTGAGTTGGGGTGGTGAGCAAGCAGGGGAAGAGACTTTTGATCAGGTCATATTTGCCTGCCACTCGGATCAGGCGTTGAATATGCTGAAGGACGACCCGGATGCCGAACGATTCGATTTGCTAAGCAATATCCGCTATCAAAAGAACCGTGTCCTGCTGCATTCTGACAGTCGGTTTATGCCAAAAAATCGAAAATGCTGGCAAAGCTGGGTATATCTGAAAGAGAGCCGGTCTGGAAGTAATTTGGTCACTTCCATGAGTTACTGGATGAATAACCTGCAAAGCCTGGTTAGCCCCAAGCCCTTATTGGTAACCCTCAACCCCGAACATGAGCCCGAACCGGCTCTATTGCACGATGAGTGGCATACCGGCCATCCTCAGTACACAAGTCAGGCCGTGGACGCGCAAAAACGCCTGAACAGCGTGCAGGGTCGCGATGGCCTTTGGTTCTGCGGTGCATGGACCGGATACGGTTTTCACGAAGACGGCGCCCGCAGCGCGCTGTCAGTAGCACAGGCAATGGGCGTGCAGGCACCCTGGCAAGAACAGGGGGAATCAGCCTGATATGGACGGTGTAAAGCTGGTTCGGACCCGCGTTTGGCACCGACGCACGGCTGTGGTTGAGAACGCCTTCAGTTACTCGGCGCTCTACTGCCTTTACAAGCTCGGCCTGTCTGGCCAGCGCCGTGGCAACTGGCTATTTGGCTATAACCGCAAGGCACTCCTGTGCTTGCTCGATCGCGATCTGGGTGGCCGGGTTCGCGGTGAAAATCTGCAGTGGGTGCAGCGTCAACTGGCTGTCGCCGGTCTGGATGCCGACTGCGCAAGCGTACAGGTGCTTAGCATGCCCCGTTTTTTGGGGTTTGTATTCAATCCGGTCAGCTTCTGGTTCTGCAGTGATTCGCGCAACCAGCTAAGGGCGGTTATCGCCGAGGTGCACAACACCTTTCGC
>CAKZNR010000205.1 GCA_937129725.1 uncultured Cellvibrionales bacterium
TTCAGGATACCGCCCTTGAGGTGGTAAACCTCCTCAAAACCCTGCTCTCGCAGATAGGCCGTGGATTTTTCGCAGCGGATTCCTCCGGTGCAGAACATGGCCACCTTTTTGTGTTTGTTCGGGTCGAGGTTGTGTTGCACGTATTCAGGGAACTCGCGGAAAGTCTCGGTTTTCGGGTTCACGGCACCACTGAAAGTACCAATTTCATACTCGTAGTCGTTGCGGGTATCCACCAAAAACACATCCGGGTCGGAAATGAGCTGATTCCAGTTTTCCGGGTCGACATAGGTCCCCACAGACTGCCGCGGGTCAATGCCCTCAACACCCATGGTGACAATCTCTTTTTTTAATTTCACCTTGCTGCGCAGGAAGGGTGGTTCGGCGTGATAGCTTTCTTTGCAGTCGAGGGGCTTCAGGCGCGGGTCGCCCTGCAGATACGCCAATACTGCATCAATACCGGCACGGCTGCCGGATATGGTGCCATTGATGCCTTCGTGGGCTAACAGGAGTGTGCCTCGCACCTGGTGCTGCAGCATGCAGTCGAGCAGGGGTTGGCGGAGGTTTTCGAAATCTTCAAGGCGCACAAATTTATAGAGTGCGCATACAACAGTTTGCGACATGGAGTCCTCGGCTTTCCGGAACGTAAATCCGGCGCGTGTTGGTCAGCGCCGCAATTCTAGGCAGAATTGGCTGGAAAGCAAATTGACCTGGGTCACAGTCGGGGTTCGTTGCGACACTTCCAGCAATGCTCGAAGCTTGCGTGATTGCTTTCGCCGCACTCATTGCAGATCCAGGTATCGGTGTCGTTAGCCAACTCGACTTTGTCGATGAGCTTTATGGCTTCGGCTTTCCTACTGTCATCGAGAACCCAGAGTTCGGGCCAAACATCACCGGGGGCCAGCTCACCCGCGCCACCGCGCAACTGATCGTTTCGCAGCAGGCAATCGATGCCCTGTTGCTCGAGTAATTGTTTGAGATTTGACACCTGGAAAAGGTTTTCGTGGCTGTAGACCTTTTGCATGACAGGGGCTCTTTCAATTTGAACTAAAGATTGCGGCTACTCGTCCACAAAAGGCGTTGTGCCCGCTCGGAGGCGTTACTTATTTTTCCAGATAACCTCGTCAAAGTCTTCACGGCGATTTCGCTCATAGGTGCAATATATCAGCGCAGCTCCAGCAGATAAGCAGGCATTACAGCAAATTGCACTCGCTTGTGGCTCGATGGCTGGCTAAACTTTGCCCTGAGATCACCTATAAAATTGGAGTCTGCTGTGAACGATACTTTGCCTAATTCTCCGCCGGAACCGACTCCTCAGCCAGAACCCGGCCCGCGCCCCTGGGGTATGAAGGTTCAGTCCTATTGCATGCTGCTGCATCTCAGCCTTTTGGCAGGCTATGTGTTTCCCGGTCTGGGTTTTGCACTGCCTATCGTTATGTGGGCGGTAAACAACGATATACCCCAGGTAGACGCCCACGGAAGACGGGCCCTGAACTGGCTGTTCAGCCTGTTTATCTACACCATTGTGTCCCTGTTCCTCATCGTGCTGGTGGTGGGTATCGTCGCGCTGCCGGTGCTGGCTATTCTGCACCTGGTGTTCTCCATTCTGGCCGCGGTGAAAGCCAATGAAGGTACTTTGTGGAGTTACCCCCTGAGTATTCGCTTCTTTAAAGAAACCTGATCTTGTCCAACTGGAAAATGCCCCCCGAGTGGGCACCGCACAGCTGTTGCTGGATGGCCTGGCCTCGCAGTGGTGCCGATTGGCCGCTTCCCATGCAGCAGGTGTACCGGTCTTTTGTAAACCTGTTTGGGGCAATTGCCGAGTTTGAGCCCGTCTGCCTGGTGGTCGACCCTGAAGATCAAAAAATTGCCCGGCAGATGCTACCTGCCGATGTCGAAATGCTTCCTATCGAACTTGATGATTCCTGGATGCGTGATATCGGCCCTACCTTTGTGCGTGGACGGGGCGGTGAACTGGCCGGGGTTGATTGGCAGTTCAACGGTTGGGGCAAGTTTCCCCACCGGCACGACGCATGTGTGGCTCGCCGCATGTTGCAGCAACTTGGATTGCAGCGTATCGAAGGCGACTGGGTTAACGAGGGCGGTGCCATTCATGTCAACGGAGAAGGCGTCTGTTTGCTCACCCGATCGGTACAGCTAAATGCCAACCGCAATCCGGGCGCAACTACTTCACTGGTGCAAGAGCGGCTGCAGCGCGAGATTGGGGCTGACGATTTTATCTGGCTCGAGCGAGGTCTGGTCGGTGACGATACCGACGGGCATGTAGATGAGCTGGCCTGTTTCACCGATCCCTTCAGCTTGCTGGTTGCGGTATCGGCGCAGGGCGACGATAACCACGATTTGCTGCAGGCGAATCTGGCACAGGTGAAAGCTTGGGCGGAGAAACAGGACCGGCATTTTAATATTCGCACGGTCGAACTGCCGCCGGTCGAGCATCTGGGTGAGTTGTGCTTGTCACGCAGCTATGTGAACTTCTACATTGCCAACGGCGGTGTGGTAGCCCCCAGTTATGGCGAACCGCGTACCGATGCGGCCGCACTTGAACTGCTGCAGGACTGCTTTCCCGACCGGCGAGTGGTTCAGGTAGACTGCTCGGTGCTGGTAACCGGCGGTGGCAACATTCACTGCATGACACAGCAACAACCCTCAACGGCGGAGTAGTTAATGCGCACGATTCGAGTGGCAGCCACCCAGATGGCCTGCAGTTGGGACATTCAGAGCAATCTGGACCGGGCCGAGCAATTACTGCGCGATGCCGCTTCCCAGGGTGCCCATGTCGCCCTGCTGCAGGAACTGTTTGCAACGCCCTATTTTTGTATTGATGAGAAGGCTCCGTCGCACTTCGAGCACGCCCAACGCTTCGCCGATTCGCCTCTGATTCAGCGCTTTTCGGCCCTCGCCCGTGAGTTGCAGATGGTGTTGCCACTGAGCTACTTTGAGCGCGATGAAAATCGCTACTTCAACTCACTGTGCATGATTGATGCCGATGGCAGCGTGCTGGAGAACTATCGGAAAAGCCACATTCCCGAGGGTCCGGGTTACGAGGAAAAGACCTACTTTTGCGCCGGCGATACTGGCTTCAGGGTGTGGGATACGCGCTACGGCCGGCTTGGCGCGGCTATTTGTTGGGACCAGTGGTTTCCGGAAGTTGCCAGGTGCCTTGCACTTGAGGGGGCAGAGATTATTTTTTACCCCACAGCGATTGGCAGCGAGCCAGAGGAACCACACATAGACTCGCGCGACCATTGGCAGCGCGTGATGCAAGGCCATGCCGGCGCCAACCTGTTGCCAGTGGTGGCCAGCAACCGCATTGGCACCGAGCGGGGAGATCAATACGAGATCAATTTTTACGGTAGCTCTTTCATTGCCGATCAATCCGGTGCCAAGCTTAAAGAAGCCTCGCGCGACACGCAGGAAGTGTTGGTGCAGCAGTTCAACCTGGACGAGATAGCTGAAGCAAGGCGCAGCTGGGGTGTGTTTCGGGATCGCCGCCCCGATCTGTACGGGCGCCTTTGCAAGCAATAACGGGGCTGTATGCATCGGGAAACAGAGGCTAGAATTTATTCCTTGTGCCGGAATAGCTCAGTTGGCAGAGCATCGCATTCGTAATGCGAGGGTCAGCGGTTCAAATCCGCTTTCCGGCACCAGGGTTCAGAAGCTTGAGCGCAGGGGAGCCATGTCAATCTGTCAACGCCTTGTGTTTGCCGCGGCCGCCGGATTGTTTGCAGCTGGTTTTTTTGCACTGGCTTATCTGTTGAAAAACCCTTTCTGGGTAGTATTGCCCTCCGACTACGACTGGCAGGCGGGGGCCAGGTACTGGATACAACTATCAGAGGCGGGTTTCTTGCTGGGCTTTTGTTTGGCGCTGGCAGCACTGCCATCGAGAGCTAAAAAGAATAGCTCTGCCCGTTAGTCGGTTGGCAACCTAGTCGGGTTTCACCGGATAAGCCAGCACACCAATCATTTCTCTCAATTCTTGCAGCCGGTCGTGCAATAGAACAACCGGGGTATCGGCATCGGGGCGCGCAATCTGCCAGGTTAGAAGATCGAGATCCTGTTCGACTTCTTTGCGCGGATACCAGCGAAAGTTGCAGCTCGCGCATATCCAGCGGTCCGGCCGCACATCACAAATACCTTCCAGCATTATCCAGCCACTTTGCCGCGTTTCGCCCGGCTGGGTATTCAAGCTGTATTGCAACTCGCAGACCTCGGCCGCTCCGTAAGCGGGACAGCCAGGGTTCGGGTTTTCGGCTGGCTCGGATGTCATTTTTGTAATCCTTTTTAAACGACAGAATGTAACGCGGCCTGTTGCGCTGCGTCTCTCTTCTAACGGCTGATGAAAAGCATCACCGCTCAACCATGGTACTACTGGAGATTGATATGAAAAACGTAAGCAAAGCATTGGCCGCCGCTGGCGCCGTAAGTACTGCCCTGATGATGGTGTCTTCCCCCGCTGTCGCCGAGGGATACGACGCCGAAAAGTGTTATGGCGTCGCCGAAGCCGGCAAGAATGACTGCGCCGCTGGACCGGGTACCAGTTGTGCAGGTACCAGCACAGTAGATGGTCAGGGCAATGCCTGGCTATATGTGCCGGAAGGCACCTGCGAAAAGTTGGTAGGTGGCACGCTCGAAGCCACTGACATGAACCTGCCGGGCTAATACCGGCATTTGGGAGAGGGGGGCTTTGCCCCCCTCATCCTCTTGTTGAGATGAGTTTCATGAAGGCACTTCCAGACACTGCTGCATTTGCGTTTAAGAGCCGCCACTACGAGGAGTTGAAGGCCAATTCGGCTGTCTGCGACTGGGTGGAGGTTCATCCGGAAAATTACATGCAAACCAGCGGCGTAAGACTGGCCCAGCTTGAACAGGTGCGCAACAACGCGGCCCTTTCTCTGCACGGCGTTGGCATGTCTCTGGCGTCGGAGCAGTCCCTTGATGAATCTCATCTGAAGCAGCTAAAGCAAATGGTTGACAGGTTTCAGCCGCATTCTGTGTCGGAACACCTGGCTTGGAGCCACTGGAATTCTGTTTACTACAACGACTTGCTGCCCATCCCCTATACAAAAGAATTACTGCAGCAGATGTGCCTTCATGTGGAGCGGGTTCAAGAGGTTCTTTGCCGGCCAATTCTGATTGAAAATCCCTCACTGCTGGTGCGTTACCGAGGCAATGAGTACAGCGAGGGTGAGTTCCTTGGCGAGCTGGTCACGCGCACCGGTTGCGGCCTGCTGTTTGATCTGAACAACCTCTATGTCTCCTCCATAAACCTGAGCGACAACGCCTTTGAGCAGCTGGCAGATTACCCCCTGAAATCCGTTGGCGAGGTGCACCTGGCTGGCCACAGCGTGGAACAGCTGGAAGACGGTACGGAGCTTCGCATTGATGATCATGGCAGTGAAGTTTGTGACCCTGTTTGGGAGCTATACCGGGCATTTTTGCAGCTTACCGGCTGCCGGGTTCCTACCCTGATTGAATGGGATACCGATACCCCTGGTCTGGATGTGTTAACCACCGAAATGGACCGGGCTGAGCAGATAATGGCAACGGCGCTTGCGGGAGGCGAAGCCGCGTGAGTCTGGGCAGCGAACAAGAGCAGTTGGCTGAGTACATCCGGCACCAGCGAAGCGCAATTCCCGAACGTCTTGACGAGGAGTTGGGGCACATTGAACGGCGCCTGGCGGTTTATCGAAACAATCATTTCTACCTGCTGGGCCGCGCACTGGCGGAGAGTTTTCCGGTAACCCAGGCTCTGCTCGGGCGCAATAATTTTGACGCACTGGCTCGAGGCTACTTGTGTGAGCATCCGCCCTCAAGCCCGGTTCTTAGTCGCTGGGGCGACAGTTTTTCCAAATGGCTTCAGGGGCAGCCGCTTCCGCAACAAATAAGCTGGACTGCCCAGATGGCCCGATTTGAATGGGCATGGTTGCAGGTAAGCGTTACCGAGGTTGCAGCGGCGCTATCGCCAGAAGATATTCAGCGTTACTCGCAAGAAGAGCTGCTGCAATGCCGGTTTCGTCTGCAGCCGGCCAGCTGCCTTCTGCACAGCAGCGTGCCGGTGCGCCAGATATGGCGTGCCCATCAGGCCGGCACTAACAACCCTTCGCTGGAATGCATCGATATGCAGCAGAGTGAATACATCCTGTTGCTGGGACAGGGCGACCAGGTGATGCACTGGTCAATTAATGGAGCTCTTTATGCATTGCTCATGGCTTTGCAGCAAGGCGATACCCTGGCCCAGGCTCTGGAGCTGGCCGCCGACAAAACTGATGATCAGGGCCTGGCAGCCGCCGCGGCTTTTGTGGTTAACAACGGCATTCTTGCCGCAACCGAGGAATAATAATGAAACTTCTGAACCAACTCGAGGCACACTGCGCGCGGGTAAGCAACTTGATTCCCGCCTCACTGGTACTGCTGGTAGCGCGGCTGGCGGTGTTTGTGGTGTTCTGGCGCTCAGTGCAAACCAAAATTAGTGGCTTGACCCTGTTCGACCAGCACCTTGCTTTCTGGAATCTCACGTCAAATACCACCCTGCTGTTCAACTTCGAGTACAACCTGCCCTTGATACCGGCAGAACCGGCAGCCTATCTGGCTACCTTTGCCGAGTTTTTCTTTTCACTCTTGCTGCTACTGGGTATTGCCACCCGGTTGGGTGCTCTCGGCCTGATTGGCGTTACGGCGGTGATTCAGATTTTTGTTTACCCTTCTTCATGGCTCACCCATTTGCTTTGGTTTGCTCCCCTGCTACTTATTTTGCGCGATGGCGGCGGGCGCCTTTCGCTGGACTACTTGTTGATGCGGCGCTTTGCCAGCTGATAAGCGGCGGGAACAAAAAAAGGCCGGGCAATGCCCGGCCTTTTTTCTGTATGTGATGGGGTTAGTCTTCGAAATCGGGAACCTCAACTTCGTATTCCCCTTCCTCGTAACCCTCGGTGATGTAGAACCAGGCCGCTTCCATGGAGCATTCGGCACTAAGCAGGTCACGATCCTCTACTTTGTTCCAGTGGTGCATGCGGGTCACGGGCTCAGTTAGATATACCGGGTCAGTAACGGTCATTTCCATATTCAGTATCATGCCATCGTCAGACAGCCAGAAACGTTCAACCAGGTGTTTTTGTTCGCTCGAGTCTACTCCGATGAAGGTGCCCCAGCCGTCGGCGAGGAAATCGCTGGTTTCAACCACCAGTACATCGTCTTCAAACCAGCCAACCGAGTGGCCCCAGGCTGTTGGCTCCTGCGCCTCCAGACTGCGATCCATATGCACAACGCGCGGTTCTGGCCAGAGGTCGCGGTCGATAATGATTGTGTCGTCGTCCTGCCAGCGGAAGTGGTAGGTCATGGGCATCAGCATGGTGCGAGGTGGGCCCGGGTAAATACACTCGTTAAGCGGATTCTGCGACTCGTGGAACTGGTCTACCAGAGCCTGGGCCTTGGCGGTATAGGGCCAGTCGTCCTCAGGCGCGCGGTCGGGCGCATAGCGACCACCAGTGGCATTGCCACGGGTCCAGTAACCAGAGGGAAAGCTGGTTGCCGGCACAATTTCCTGCAGGGTAGATGCGTTGGCGTAGAGGTCTTCCTGGCCAGATTCCTCGATGTAGGCAGCGAGCGATTGCTCACTGGTAAACATGCGCAAGCCGCCGGGTTTTTGCGCCCATTGCAGACCGGTGTAGGGCCGGTCGGGGTCGCGGTCGTGATTTCCATTCCACATGATGGGGTCACCGGGCTGAAAACTCTCGCGGGTCCAGCCGAGTTTCGACAGCGACGGCGGGTTCATGGTTTCAATGGTGTATTCCAGCATTTCGCCGTTGTCCTGCGGGACATTTACCTTCAGGTAGGCGTGCGGCACGGTCCAGAGAAATTCCTCAACGATACCCGACATGGTCACATTTTTGTTGCGATCCAGGCTGGAGTGAGAATGGTGTGCAAATGCCGTGCTTGCCGCGCAGAGCAGCAGTATGGCTGACAGAAGTGATAATCTGGTACGGTTCATTGGTTTCCCCCGGTTTCATTGGCTTCAGGCCAGTGGCGAATTCAGATGGGACGAGAGTAGCAATATGTTTGCAATGCGTACAGAGCTCTTTCCTCCTCGCAAACTTTATTAACATTAACGAGGTATTCGTCAGATTGTCCCGGGATAACCAAAATTGATCGCTGATCCGGTTTTTTACCTGGTCGCCATCCCGGCCATTTTGGTGTTTGCCATGAGTAAGGGCGGGGTTGGCGGTGCGTCCGCTGCTTTGGCGGTTCCCATGATGGCGCTGTTTGTTGACCCCTTGCTGGCTGCTGCGGTGATGCTGCCCCTGTTGCTGCTGATGGATCTGACAGCGCTGTCGCGTTTTGTGAAATTCTGCGAATGGCGCCATATACGACGCATGGTGCCGGCTGCCCTTGTGGGCATACTTTTGGCGGCCATGGTGATGGGCAAGCTGTCGGAGCAGGGTATGCGCCTCGTTATCGGCCTGGTTGGGGTGTTGTTCTGTCTCTATTACCTGGCAGAACAGCTTGGCTGGTTGATGCGCCTGGGTAGTTGGCGGCCGGGACGATGGGCCGGGGCCTTTTGGTCTCTTCTGGCCGGTTTTGCCAGTACCCATGTGCATTCGGGTGGTATTCCGGCCAGCATCTATCTTTACAGGCAGCGGCTGGACCGCTATCAACTCACCGGTACCTCGGCTGTATTTTTTACCATACTGAACCTGGTAAAGCTGGTTCCCTATACCTCGCTGAACCTGTTCAGCCGTGAAATACTGATGACAGCCTTGGTGCTTGCACCCCTGGCCCCTCTAGGCGTGCTGCTGGCGCGCCGGCTATTGCCCTATATTCGCGAAAGCTGGTACTACCCGATACTCTACTTTTTTTTGCTGCTGGCATCTTGCCGGCTGGTTTGGGTCGGTCTGGGCGCATAGCCGGGCCTGATCAGGAGCTTGTGGACTCGGCCTGCCGTATACGATGCAGCACCTGCTGAACTTCGGCCTCTGAAGCGCACTGGTGGCCTGCACGCGATGAATAGCCAATAACCAGCCGCAGCTGGCGCAGGAAGTTGTCGCAGTGAATACAGGCACGCAGGTGCGCCCGGAACTTGAGGCGCTGCCAGAAATTGAGCTTGCCCTCAATGTAGTCCGATGCTTTTTGCGTGATGTGCTGACAACTTAGCACGTGCCTGTCTCCTGGTAATGATTGATTACCTGCATCAGTTTGAGCCGGGCGCGATGCAGGAGCACCCTTACATTGGAGTCGGAAAGTTCCAGTTTGTTACGCACCGATGACAAATCGAGCTGCTCCACTTCCCGCAGGGTGAATACGGCCCGCTGCTGCTCGGGCAGAAGTGACAGTGTTTTGTCGATGCATTCCTGCAGCTGGGATTCCTCCAGCAATTGCTCCGGGGTGTCCAGGTGCCAGTCGGACGGTGGCTCACGCCAGGCGCCGTTTTCGTCGAAGAATTCAGCCGGCATGCCGGCCGGCTCAAGGCTGTTGTCGCGTTGGCCCCGGTGTTTATGCTCTTTGCATAGGCGCGTCTTGGCCGCGTTGCAAACGATGGTGTACACCCAGGTTTTCAGACTGGATCGTTGCTGAAACCCGGACAGGTTGCGGTGAATACTGATCCAGGCTTCCTGGACTACCTCGTCGGCAATCGAGTCACCCACGATACCGCGTGCAACCGCTACCATCTGCGGGTGGTAGCGCCGCACCAATTCGGCGAATGCCGCTTCATCGCCGGCGCATAACTTATGCACCCAGTCGGGATCTTCCAGCTCCACGTTCTGCACTCCAGTTGCCAGTGCCCAGTATAAACTGCTGCCGCAGCCACGGGCACTAGTGCTTGTTACCGAAAGGCAAAGTCTGGTTATATTCTGGTTTGTCAGGAGAATTTATGAACCAGGACGCAAACGCCCGCAGCCCGGTAGAAGACAGTGAGTGTGTCTCTGGCCTCCAGATTGGCGTCGTGATCGTTGGCATCAGTATCACATTGCCTCTGATGTATAGCGCCGGTGAAGTGGCCCAGGGAGTCGGGTTGGGAGCCGGCATAGCCGCGGTGTTATTGGCCGCCCTCATTCTCAGTCTGATGTCGATACCGGCCGCCATCGTGGGCTCGGCATCGCGCCTGTCCAGCTATATGATTATCGAGCACACCTTTGGCTATGTGGGTGCCAAGATGATTAACCTGGCCTTTGGTATTTTTTTGCTCGGCTGGTATGCGGTACAGCAGAACTCTTTGGGCGTACGCTTTACCTAACTGCCGCTGAGATGGGGTTTGGTGTGTTGTCGGAGCCTGTCTACCTGCTTCTAAGCAGCGCCCTGGTGATGGCGACGACTCTTTACGGTTTCAAGGCAATTGACCGGCTGGCTCTTGTGGCGGTGCCTTTGCTGCTGCTTTGTCTGGTGGCTGTGAGCTTTTTCAGTTTGCGTCGAGTGGGTTTTGGCGAGCTGCTACAGATCGAACCGGGGGAAATGGAATTTACCACTGCTGTTTCTGCGGTAATTGGTGCAGCCATTGTGGGTGTGGTGCTGACTCCGGACCTGACTCGCTATGCGGCATCGGTGCGCGATTGCATTGTTGCCAGTTTTGTCGGGCAGGGCGGGGGAATGTGCGCCGCCTATCTGTTTGCGATGATACCGGTATTGGTTTTTGGAGAGCTGGAGCCGGTGTTGTACCTGTTTGCTGTGGGCGCCGGCTTCCTTGCCGTTGTGCTGATTGTATTTGCCACCTGGACTACCAACGTGATCAATCTCTACTCCACTGCATTGGCGGCGCGAGCGTCCGTGCCGCGCGGCAACTATCTGGGCATGGTGTTGCTGCTGGGTATTCTGGGTACCGTTTGGGCCTGGTACGGGGTTGCAGAACGCTTGATCGATTTTCTTCTTTTGCTGGGTATTCTGGTTCCGCCGGTAGCGGGTGTTTATTTGAGCGATTTTTTCCTGTTGGGTAAGTCGCGCTATAGCGAAGAGCAATTGCAGCAGCGTCCAGCGCTGGACTGGACCGCTCTGCTGGTAGTTTTTGCCGCAGGCGGTGCCAGTGCGCTGCTGGACAATCGCGGCTGGTCACCGACTGGATTGGGCGCCCTGGATTCTCTGGTGATTTCTGCATTGCTGTATCTGCTGTTACGTAAATTGGGTGGCGCAAAAATGGAGATTTGGAATGCGAATCGGCAT
>CAKZNR010000206.1 GCA_937129725.1 uncultured Cellvibrionales bacterium
GGCTTTGCTGCAGCAAAGCCTGTTACCGGCTTCGCCCATTGTTCAGCCTCCCTACTATTACGCCCGCAAAATTGTGCCCTCGCTCTATTTGAGCGGGGATTTTGTCAATTACGCACCGGCACTGGATGACTGGTTGCTGTTTTACCTGATGGATGTGTCGGGTCACGGAGCGTCTTCCGCCTTTGTGACCATTATGGTTCGGCAGTTGATGCGCCGAATTGTGCGACGCCAGGTTAGCTCCAAGGACAGAGAATCAATCGCCCGAGCGCCCGAGGGCTTCCTCGAGCGCATGAACACTATTATTTGCGACAACGAGCTCGAGAAGCACCTGACCATTTTCTCGGGCAGTTTGAACATGAAAAAGAACAGCCTGCGCTATGTGATTGGGGCGCATTTGCCGCTGCCTATTCTGATTACCGACGAGGGCGCGCGATTTTTGCCCGGCAAGGGTCGCCCGGTAGGGCTGTTTGCCGGCGGTCACTGGGAAGTGGAAGAGCTGAAATTGCCGGAGAAGTTTATATTGCTGGCCTTTTCCGACGGCGTGCTGGAACAGCTGCCGCAGGAAAGCCTGGAAGCCCAGGAAAACTTTTTGCTGGAAAAACTGAAGGGCTGCCCGGCGAACATCGAGGCTGTGCTGCCGCGACTGGGCATCGAGTCGAACGACAACCTGGCCGATGACATTGCCGTTTTGATGATTGCCCGGGGCTATCATGAAGCCTGAGAGTCGCATTTATTACGCCGAGGCGAGCGGTAATTATTACCTGCGCTTGGTGGGCGATGTGCGGGTTACCTTTTGCACCACGCTGAAAGCCTACCTGACCCAGCTTTTTCGCGCCGAGCATATCAACAGCGTAGTGGTAGACCTGCGTCAGGCCCGCGCGGTAGACAGCACCACTCTGGGGCTGCTGGCCAAACTGGCTATTTATGTTCAGGGCCAGTTTGAGTTAAGCCCCTTGCTGGTTGTTTCCGACCCATCCATGATCCGGCTGATTGAATCCATGGGGCTGGATGATATTTTCCGGCTCTCCGATGATTTTGAGAAGGTAGAGGTGTCGGCACTTTCGGAACTGGACTTTATGAGTGCCGATACCGAGCAGGCGCGCGACGAGGTGATCGAGGCGCACAAGACTCTGATGGGCATGAACAGCAAGAATATGCTGGTATTTGCCGACCTGGTGAAAGGTCTGGAAGGCGAAAAGGAAAGTTAGGGTCTGACACACTGCTGAATCAACATTTCAGTATCTGACCCCCTTCGGGGATTAGACACTTAGCGGTGCGACCATCAATATTTCAGCATCTGACCCCCTTCGGGGATCAGACACTTGGCGGTGCGTCCATCGATATTTCAGCATCTGACCCCCTTTGGAGGTCAGACACTTGGCGGTTTTAGCGTTTCCACCATTCGCGCGCGGTTTCTTCGATTCCCGCCGCTGCCAGTTCCTCTACCAGCCGCTCCTGGTCGTCCTTGTTCAGAAAATCACCAATGGCCAGTTCACGGTTGGCATCAACCAGAAACAGGCGCAGGTTGTGAATTGCCAATGCCTGTCTTTCCACCACCAGTTGAACCGGGCGCGACAGGCGATCTTCCAACCGCGGTGCATTCACCCCGGATAAAACCACCACCTGCCCGTCGGTAATGGTTAGCAGCTGCTTGTGGTAGGTTTTCCAGGACACCAGATAGAAAAAGTAGAACAGCAGGCAAAACTCCAGCACCGAAAAGGGCAGGATGACCCAGGCGCCAACAAAGGCCCATCCCAGGCCGATTGTCAGTACGAAAAAACCCATCATTAGCGCAATCCACCTGGTGTGTTTCCAGGACAGCGAGCGGTTGGGCGTGAGCAGGATATCGATGCGCCCGGATTCAGATGATGTGCGTACCAAGGTGTTGCCTGGCGAATAATTCAACCGCTAAATTACGCCGATTGGGCAGGGTATGGGTGGGGCCTGATGAATTTTTCATCTACCGGGCATAAAGCTGTATAAAAATACAGTATTATCGTGCCATGGAGTACGCCCAGCTACATTGCCTGACCAATTTTTCTTTCCTGCGCTGTGCCTCGCATCCCCACGAGCTGGTGGAAACCGCCTGCATGCTGGGTTACCAATCGCTGGCAATTACCGATGAATGCTCCCTTGCCGGCATGGTGAAGGCCTGGGTGAGGGCGCGCGAACTTGGGTTGCAGTTAATTGCCGGCAGCGAGTTCTACCTTGAAGAGGGCTGTCACCTGGTAGTGCTGGTGCCCGACCTGGAGGGCTGGAAAGAGCTTTCCGGCCTGATTACCCTGGCCCGGCGCCGCTCGCCCAAGGGCAAGTACCGCTTGCAGCTGGAAGACCTGCGGTTTCGCCTGCGTCGCTGCCTGGTGATCTGGATGATTGATATCCGGCGTACAGGAGAAAACCCGGGTTGGGCCGACAGCCTGCACCGATTTTTCGGTGATCGTTTGTGGGTGGGGGTGGGTCGCTATCTCGAAGGCGGCGAAACCGACGATCTGTTGCAAATCGCCAGCTTTTGCGAGCAGCGCCAGTTGCGCCCGCTGGCCTGCCCGCAAATATGGATGCATGTGCGCGAACGCAAACCGCTGCTGGACCTGTTAACGGCCATTCGCCTGAACCAACCGGTTCAACAGCTGGGAAAAAAACTGGCCGGCAATGCCGAGCGCTGTCTTAAGTCGAAGCGGGTATTGCAGCGCCGATACCCGGCCCGTTGGCTGGAAGAAACCCGTTTGCTCGCGTCGCGCTGCCATTTCGATATGCAGATGTTGCGTTACCAGTATCCGTCCGAGCTGGTACCCACAGGTATGTCGCCGGGGCATTACTTGCGTCAGCTCACACTGGAGGGGGCGCAATTGCGCTGGCCAGATGGCGTGCCGGGCCGGGTGGCCGATGCCATCGAGTACGAATTGAAGCTGATCGCCGAAATGCATTACGAATACTACTTTCTCACCGTGCACGACCTGGTGCGCTTTGCCCGCAGCCGCGACATTCTCTGCCAGGGCCGCGGGTCGGCGGCCAATTCGGTTGTCTGTTACTGCCTGCAGGTTACCGAGGTATCGCCCGAGCTCATCAATATGCTGTTCGAGCGTTTTATTTCGAAAGAACGCGATGAGCCACCGGATATCGATATCGATTTCGAGCATCAGCGGCGCGAAGAGGTTATTCAATACATTTACCGCAAATACGGCCGCGAACGCGCCGCTCTGGCGGCCACGGTAATTACCTACCGCGCCCGCAGTGCGGTTCGCGATGTGGGTAAGGCCTTGGGTTTGGACCCCCTGATGGTGGACGAGCTGGCCAAGTCACTGGCCTGGTGGGATCGCTCGAAAGAACTGCAAAAACGCATTGAAGAGGCCGGGTTGTCACCGGGCCAAAAGCTGATGCAGCAGTTTTACGAGCTGGTACATCAGATTCTGGGCTTTCCCCGCCATCTGTCCCAGCACGTGGGCGGTTTTATTATTACCCGCGGTCAGGTGAGCGAGCTGGTGCCAATCGAGAACGCCGCCATGCCCGAGCGAACCCTGATTCAGTGGGACAAGGAGGATATCGAGGCCATGGGCCTGCTGAAGGTAGATGTATTGGCACTGGGCATGCTGTCGGCTATACGGCGTGCCCTGCAAATGGTGCAGCAGTATCAGCCGACCATAGCCGGGTTGGCGGATATTCCCAAGGAAGACCCGGCTACCTACGAAATGCTGTGCCAGGGCGACAGCGTGGGGGTGTTCCAGGTGGAGTCCCGCGCGCAGATGTCCATGTTGCCGCGGTTGCAACCGCGCTGCTTTTACGATCTGGTGATTGAAATTGCCATTGTGCGGCCGGGCCCAATTCAGGGCGATATGGTTCACCCTTACCTGCGCCGTCGCAACGGTCTGGAAAAGCCCAGCTATCCCAGCGATGAAATACGCGATGTGTTGCAGCCCACCCTGGGAGTGCCCATATTCCAGGAACAGGCCATTCGCCTGGCCATGGTGGCAGCCGGTTTCAGTGGTGGTGAGGCCGACCAGCTGCGCCGGGCCATGGCCAGCTGGGGCAAGAACGGCAACCTGCTGAAATTCGAACAAAAGCTGGTTCAGGGCATGTTGGACCGGGGTTATAGCCGCCAGTACGCCGAGCAGGTGTTCAACCAGGTGAAGGGTTTTGGCGGTTACGGGTTTCCCGAGGCGCATTCGGCCAGCTTTGCGCTGCTGTGCTACTTCTCGTCCTGGCTTAAACGCCACCATCCGGCGGCTTTTTATTGCGCGCTGCTGAACAGCCAGCCCATGGGTTTTTATTCGCCCTCGCAGCTGGTGCAGGATGCGCAGCGTCACGGTATTGAGGTGCGACCGGTAGATGTGCAGCAAAGCGATTGGGAAAACCGCCTGCAGTACCAGCAGGGCGACACACTGCCGCCGCAGGTGCTGAGGTTGGGGCTTGGCCGGGTGAAGGGGCTGTCGCAGGACGCCGGTCTAAGAATTGAGCAGGCCAGAACGCAGCGGCCTTTTGAGTCGGTTGACGATCTGGCTAGCCGCGCCAGGCTGAACCGGGGTGATTTGCAGAAGCTGGCCTCGGCCGACGCGTTGCACAGTCTGGCGGGGCATCGCTACCAGGCGCGCTGGGAAGCGGCCGGTGTGGAACATGCGGGGGAGAAAAGGCTGCTTTAGGGAGTTGGCGAGGCCTTGGCCGAGCCAAACAAACGACTCTGATGCCCATGAAGGGGGTGTCGGAGGCGTAGCCATCAGCATCTGACCCCTGACGGGGTCAGACACTTCCCCCTTGAGTCAGGCCACCAGCATCTGGGCACTTCCACCTTGGCAAAGTGTCAGACTCCCCGCGCAGCGGGGGTCTGATGCTGAAAAGGGTGTGGTCGGTTTAAGAGGTCTGGCCACCAGCATCTGACCCCTGGCGGGGTCAGACACTTCCACCCCTTGGGTAAGCCACCGGCATCTGGACACTTCCACCTTGGCAAAGTGTCAGACTCCCCGCGCAGCGGGGGTCTGATGCTGAAAAGGGTGTGGTCGGTTTGAGAGGTCTGGCCACCAGCATCTGACCCCTGACGGGGTCAGACACTTCCACCCTGGCTTTGGCCACCAGCATCTGACCCCTGACGGGGTCAGACACTTGCGCCGATCAATTGTGCTTGTGCAGCTCTTCGTTCAGCTCAATCTGGCTTTTGTTGGTGAGGCATTCAATGGCGCCGTTTTGCGAGTTGCGGCGGAACAGCAGGTCGTTACGACCGGCCAGCTGAGCGGCCTTGACTAGTTCAACCTCATTGCCGGATTCATCCAGCAGTTTTACCTTGGTACCGGCGGTGACATACAGCCCGGCCTCTACCGTGCAGCCGTCGCCCAGCGGGATGCCAATGCCTGCATTGGCGCCAATCAGGCAGTTTTCACCTACCGAGATAACCACATTGCCGCCACCTGACAGGGTGCCCATGGTGGAGCAACCGCCGCCCAGGTCGGAGCCTTTGCCAACAAATACGCCGGCAGAAATACGGCCCTCGATCATATTGGGGCCTTCGGTACCGGCGTTGAAGTTAACAAAACCCTCGTGCATTACCGTGGTGCCTTCACCCAAGTAGGCGCCAAGACGTACCCGCGAAGTGTCACCAATGCGAACGCCGGAGGGAATCACGTAGTCGGTCATGCGCGGGAACTTGTCAACGCAAAAAACCGACAGTACCCGCCCTTCCTGGCGCGCCTCAAGTTGCCGTTCCAACAATTCGTCGAGGTCAACGGCGCCTTCGGAAGTCCAGGCCACATTGGGAAGCACGCCAAAAACACCACTCAAATCGGTACCGTGGGGGCGCACCAGCCGATGCGAGAGCAGGTGAAGTTTCAGGTACGCGGCCGGCACATCCTGCGGCGCTTCGTCTTCGGCCAGAATACATATAACCGGTTGTTTGTCGCTATCGGTAAGGCTTCGAGCCAGGTTGGCTTGCTCGGTATAGCCTGCTTCGTCAAGTTGGTTGGCAAGAGCAAACAGCTGCGGGTCGGTGAGGCTGGAGGTTTGCTGGCCAACGGTAGATTTGACCGCCTCGACCAGCTTGTCATCCGGGTTTAGCAGCGGGTATGGGTACCAGATTTCGAGCCATTCGCCGCGGGTATTGAGGGTGCCCGAGCCAATGGCCAGGCTGTAGCAGTTCGACATGGGTATGCTCTTCCTTATGCGAAAATTTGTTTCCAGCTGTCGGCATTAAAACCCACGCTGGTGTGGTTGCCCCGTTCCAGCACGGGGCGTTTGATAAGTGCCGGGTGATCTACCAGCAATTGTTGCAGCTGCTGTTGGTCGGTAATTTGTTTCACCGATTCGTCCAGCTTACGCCAGGTTGTTCCGCGGCGGTTCAGTAGGTTGTCGATGCCAACCGCATCGCACCAACGCTGTACCTGATCCAATGTGAGGCCATCTTTGCGGAAATCAACAAACTGGTAGTCGATACCCTCTTGTTGCAGCCAGGTTTTCGCTTTGCGCACCGTGTCGCAGTTGGAAATGCCGTAAATACGGGTCATGAATAGTGTCTCGCGGTATTCAGAAAACACCCAGGCTACAACTGCTACATATCAGGTAGCGGTAGCCCGGGTCGTTCAGCAGGCTGTTTAGCTGCAAGCTGGCTTCATCCAGGCCCAGTAGTTGCAGCATGGTTTGCAGCTGGTTCGCGTTCAGCCCGGGTAGCAGGGTTTTGGCGCTACCGCCGATCAGCCGGGCCAGCTCTTCGCGCCAGGTAAGTGGGCGATCTACCGGTACCAGGCGGTAATTGTCCGGGTTTCCGGCTAGCGCTGCAGCTGATGCGACAGCCTGGTTGAGCCCGCCCAATCGGTCGACCAGACCCATATCGAAAGCCTGCTGGCCTGTCCACACGCGGCCCTCGGCATACTGTTGCAACTGCCCCGGCTCGATTCCGCGGGCGTCGCTGACCAGCTGAACAAACTGGTTGTACAGGTGTTCCAGATTGCTTTGCAGAATGGTGGACGCCTGTTCGGACAGAGCGCGGTCCAGCTGCAGCGCGCCGGCCAATGGACCGGTTGCTACCCCGTCAGAGCTGATTCCCAGGGCCGCAAGACTGTCCTCGAATGTGGGAACAGCCGAAAAAGCGCCGATACTGCCCGTGAGCGTGGTGGGCAGTGCCCAGATTTCGTCGGCCGGCATGGATATCCAGTAGCCGCCGGATGCAGCGGTTGAACTCATGGACACCACGATGGGTATGCCCATTTCGCCAACCAGCTGCAGTTCACGCCGAATCAACTCGGACGCAAACGCGCTTCCGCCCGGGCTGTCGACTCGCAGCACCAGGGCATCAATGTCGCGGTCTTCGCGAATGCCCCGAAGCTGCAGTGACAGGCTGTCGCCACCGATGCTGCCGGCTGGCTGGCGACCGTCCATGATGACGCCGGTTGCGGTAACCAGCCCAATTCGCAAGGTTTCTTCGTCGCGCTCGCCGCGCAGGTACTCGAGGTAGGGCTGATAATTGATGTTGGCAT
>CAKZNR010000207.1 GCA_937129725.1 uncultured Cellvibrionales bacterium
GGACGCCTTGGGGCCAGAGGAGGAATCCTCACCCTTCCGGATGAGCGCCTCCCGGCCGCGCAGGCTCTTCGGCCCCGTCAGGTGGTCGGCCAGCGGCAGCAGCCAGTCCGGCTCTATTTCGGCCACCTGCAGTGCAAACAGGCGGGATGTTTCCAGGAATTCGCCCGCCACAACCCACTTGGGTCGTTGCTTGTATTGCGACGAGCCGGGAAATATCTGAAATGTGCGATTACCCGTACCCAGATACTCGGCGCGGTCGCGGCGAAAGCCCACCTGCATCAGCAGCCCGTTCAGCAAGGATTCGTGAACCTCCTTGTAGGCAGCCGACTTCTGGTTCTCCTTCCAGCCCTGCTCACGCGCCGTAAGGCGCAGCTGGCGGTGCACATCCCACCACTCGTGCAGCCGCTGTAGGGACAGAAAATTCTTTCGGCACCACTCGCGGAACTGGCGTCTCGAAAGTTCCTGGCGTTGCTGCTGCCAGCTGTTCCACAGATTCAGCCAGCCAAGAAAATCCGACTTCTCGTGATACCACTGGCGATGCACCTGGTCTGCGTGCTGGCGCTTGTCGGCCGGTCGCTCGCGCGGATCCTGCACACTGAGCGCACTGACAATCACCAATAGTTCGGCCAGGCAGCCCCGACGGCTCGCATCCTGCAACATCACGGCAAATCTCGGATCAACCGGCAACAAAGCAAGGCGCTTGCCATCGGCTGTCACACTGCCCTGCCCGTCAAGCAACTTTAGTTCCTGCAAGTCACGTACACCGGCGTTTACCTGGCGGGTGTCCGGTGGCTCGAGAAAGGGAAAATCGCGAATATCACCCAGTTTTAAGGCTGCCATGCGCAGTATCACCGCGCTCAGGTTGGTGCGACGTATTTCCGGGTCGGTATATTCCGGCCGCCC
Source organism: uncultured Cellvibrionales bacterium (assembly GCA_937129725.1). Lineage (GTDB taxonomy): Bacteria > Pseudomonadota > Gammaproteobacteria > Pseudomonadales > GM7GCV1 > JABJGI01. The sequence goes on from CAKZNR010000207.1 coordinate 904, forward strand.
CACAAAATCCTCTTCGCTGTACAGGCGAATGCACACACCCGGCGCGATTCGACCGGCGCGCCCGGCACGCTGATTGGCACTGGCCTGGGAGATGGCTTCGATGGGCAGTCGCTGAATACCGGTACGAGCCTGGTAACGGCTAATGCGCGCATCGCCCGGGTCAATTACAAAGCCCACACCCGGCACGGTAAGCGAGGTTTCGGCCACATTGGTAGCCAGAATCACCCGCCGGCGCCCCCGCTGGCGAAACACTCTGTCCTGGTCGGCTGCGCTGAGGCGCGCATAGAGGGGCAACACATCCAGATCGTCCTGCTGGCGCAGCAGCTGGGCGGTTTCCCTGATTTCCCGCTCGCCACTGAGAAACACCAGAATATCGCGCGCATCTGCCGCCGGGGGCGCTTCGGCCAGGCACTGATGAACGGCTTCACGAACCCGCTCGGCCTGCTCGCCGCGATCCCCTTCGGCGGGCTGGTAGCGAATTTCAACCGGCCAGGCTCGGCCACCCACGCGCACAATGGGCGCTCCGTCGAAAAAATCGGCGAAACCGGCTTCGTCGATGGTGGCCGAGGTAACAATAAGCCTTAGTTCGGGTCGTTTTGGCAGCAGCTGTTTGAGAAAACCCAGCAGAAAATCGATATTCAGGCTGCGCTCATGGGCTTCATCCAGAATCAGGGTGTCGTAATCAAGCAGTTGCGGATCGCGCTGAATTT
>CAKZNR010000208.1 GCA_937129725.1 uncultured Cellvibrionales bacterium
AAAGCTTGTTCACCTACCTTCATGGATTTATACAAACCACGTTCTTCTGGAAGGTAACCAATTTGTTCAACATGATGAGGAGCCAAAGGTTCACCGTCTAAAAAAACAGTACCGCTATCTGGCATAGTAATTTGATTGATGATTCTTATCAAGGATGTTTTTCCTGCTCCATTTGGACCTAACAATCCAAATATTTCACCAGCTTCAATATTTATAGCCAGATTGGTGTGATCATTTTGATTGGCATAGCGGCGAAAAACGGCATCCTGATTGTTGAATTTATCAACCAGATTCGCGACGAGGGCGTCGAGTTTCGCGATGCTATTGTGAAGGCATGCCGCATCCGCTTCCGCCCGGTGGTGATGACTACCATGTCGACCATTATGGGTTCCATTCCCCTGCTGATGGCGGCAGGCCCGGGCTCGGAAAGCCGCTTTGTGTTGGGCGTGGTGATTTTCTCGGGCGTTGCGATTGCGTCGCTGCTGACCCTGTTTCTGGTGCCCCTGGTTTACGACCGGCTTGCTCGCAACACCGGCTCGCCCAATGCGGTTGCGCAGGAGCTGGAGCGCCTGCAAGCGCAAACGGCCTGATACCAGGTGACACCGGCAGACTACCGCCAACTGGTCGAACACTACCGCGCCTACAAGCAGCGCGGGGTTCAGCTTGTGCTGGTGACGGTGGTAGAAACCATTGGTTCCACTTACCGCAAGGCCGGCGCCCACATGCTGATTAGCGACGAGGGCGCAAGCCACGGTCTGGTGAGCGGTGGCTGCCTGGAAGGCAACTTGCTGATGCATGCACAAAAGGTGCTGCAAACCGGTAAAGCCACATTGGTTGAATACGACCTGATGAACGAAGACGAGGGCCCCTGGGGGCTTTCCATCGGTTGTAACGGCATTGTGCGGTTGGTACTACAACAGGTCGACCCGGCCGATTCCAATAATCTGATTGAACGGCTTGTGCAGGTTGCCGAAGGCGATCAACCGGCCTGGTTGGCGGTTTGTGCCGAAGGTGACATTGGGCAGTGGTGTCTGATAGCTGAATCGGAAAACCTGCCGGTTGCTGGGCTTGGCCAAAACGCCGGGATGCAAGAAGCAACAGACGGCAGCCGCTGGATGGTGCAGAAACTCAAACCCTTGCCAAGTATTTTGGTAGTTGGTGCCGGGCCAGATGTGCCGCCGCTGCTGCAGCAAATGCACCGGCAGGGTTGGCGTGTCACGGTGGCAGACCATCGCCCCGCTTATTTGCAGCGCATGGCCGGGCAGCCCACCGAGCACGCAAACCTGGTAAAAGTTGGCCAACTGGCGAAGCGGCTGGAATTGGATCAGTTCGATGCTGCTATTTTGATGAGCCATCATCTGGAAGCCGACCGGACTGGCCTGGCCGATTTACTTGGCAGTACCGTGCCTTATATAGGCATGCTGGGCCCGCGTGCCCGCGCACAGCAACTGCTGGAAAATCTGGGCGCAGAACCCCTTGATCAGCAACCCCGTGTGCATGCACCGGTGGGGCTGGATCTAGGCGGCGAGGGTGCCGAAGCTATCGCGCTTTCTATTGTTGCGCAGTTGCAGAATTTCTTAAGCAAGTCGCGCTAACCGCATTAGTTACGTCTGGAATACTGCTTGCGATAGCCGGCCGGTGGCAGGCCAACCTCGCGCTGAAAAAAGCGCGAAAAGTAGGCCGGGTCTTTAAAGCCCAACTCGTAGGCAATATGTTCCACCGGATTCTGGGTATATACCAACCGGCGTTTTGCTTCGCGCACCTGACGATTGTGCAGCAGTTGTTTTGGCGTGACGCCAAACCCAGACAGGCAATGCCGGTGCAGGCTGGAAACGGATAGGTGCAACTGCTGTGCATAGTCACTTATTTTCCAGTTGCGGCTGAAATTCTCTTCCACAAGCTGTCGAAATCTCTCGGCTGAGGCAGAGGTTTTAGTCACCTCTTTTTGCTGATTGGCAGCCTTTTGAATGGCGCGCGTCAGCGCGAGCAGAATTTTCCCCACCTGCCATTCCATGGCAGCTTCAAACCCAGGCTGGGCTTCGTCCAGCTCAGACTGAAGCTCGCCCAGCTGAAGGGTAAGTCGCTTTAGCGCTTCTGGCTGGTCGTGCCAGGCATAGATCACCGGTCTTTGCCCAAGGTCATTGAACAGTTTTGAATAACCCGGCGATTCAAGCAGGCTGGTTGCTACCGATAACACCTTGCCGCTGGTATTGGGCCGAAACTGAAAGCCGTGAATGCTTCCGACCGGAATGGTTACCGAACAGGGCGCGTACAGTTCTGCCTGTTCGCTGTCTAACTGCAATTGCATGTCGCCATCCTGTATGTGCAGCAACTGGAACAGGCTGGTGTGGCGGTGTGGCCGGATTTTCCAGTCCAGCCGCTTGCTGCGCGAAGCGATATCCTCGATGTGCACGTATCCGGGGTCGGGGTTTCCTGCCATTTCCCCGTAGAGGGCAAATTTTGGCGGCAGGGATTCGTAAGAGCTCTTCATCGGCTTGGCACCACATGGCCACCACAGGTGGGTTGACAGAAAAGTACAAGATATTGCTGGCAAACGCCATAAAAAACCCTGCTTTGCGCGTGCAATATACAAGCATTGCGGAGGTAGCCATGAATACAATTCAAACTCAAGTCGCCATTATTGGTGCCGGACCCTCAGGGTTGCTGTTAGGCCAGTTGTTAAACAAGCAGGGCATTAGCAACATTATTGTCGAGCGCGCCACTGGCGATTATGTGCTGGGCCGTATTCGCGCTGGTATATTGGAAACCGGCTTTGCCAACCTGTGCCGCGAGGCCGGTGCTGGCGAGCGCATGGACGCCGAAGGCGAAGTACACCAAGGTTTTCTGGTTTCCATCGAGGGCAAGGAAACACGTATCGATTTGTCAGACCTGACCGGCGGTAAAGCGGTTATGTGCTATGGCCAGGTCGAAATCACCCGCGACCTGATGGATTTACGTCAGGCCGGTGACTTGCCGACCTATTATGAATCGTCGAATGTCGAAGTGAGCAATCCGGAAGGTGCCAAGCCGGGCTTGAGCTTCGAGCACAATGGCGAGTCATACCAGGTGGAATGCGACTTTATTGCTGGTTGCGACGGCTTTCACGGCGTGTCCCGCAAAAGTATTCCCGCGGAAATTATCACCGAGCATGAGCGCGTGTATCCCTTTGGGTGGTTGGGTGTCTTGAGTGAAACCCCACCGGTCGATGACGAGTTGATCTACTGCAAACACGAACGTGGTTTTGCCCTGTGCAGCATGCGCTCGCAAACCCGTTCACGTTATTACCTTCAGGTGCCGCTGACCGACAAGGTGGAAGACTGGTCTGACGACGCCTTCTGGGATGAGCTTAAAAAACGTATTCCACCCAAAGCGGCCGAACGTTTGGTGACCGGGCCAAGCATCGAAAAAAGCATCGCGCCATTACGTTCTTTTGTGTGCGAGCCCATGCAGTACCGCAACCTGTTTTTGGTAGGCGACGCTGCACATATTGTGCCGCCAACCGGAGCAAAGGGGCTGAATCTGGCAGCGTCGGATGTAGACGCGCTGTCCAAGGTACTGCAACGTTTTTATGAAACCGGCGACCGGTCGGTGCTGGAGAAATACTCGCCCATGGCGCTGGCACGAGTTTGGCACGGCGAGCGCTTCAGCTGGTGGATGACCAACATGCTGCACCAGTTCCCTGATCTGGGCGTAGACGGGCTCGACCCGGAAACTTTTGATCGCTTTATGCGCTCTCAGGCGGAATACTATCTGGGTACCGAGCATGGCCGGCGCATGATTGCCGAGCAGTATGTGGGTCTACCCTATAGCTCGCTCGATTAAGCTGGCATTATCGGCGCATGGTGCATAGCCGTTCATCCTGGCTTGAAGAGCGTGCAAACTTGCGTCTATTGGACTGAGGCCAGCTCCAGTTCGGTTGAATCCAGCTGGTTTTCATAGAATCGAATAGCCACTAGCGCGTGTTCGCGCATCAGGGCTTCGGCGCGCGCTGACTGGCCGCGTTCAATGGCGTCTACAATTAGGTG
>CAKZNR010000209.1 GCA_937129725.1 uncultured Cellvibrionales bacterium
AAGTGCCGGTGCAATGCGCACAAAACCTCGAGCAGATGGTCGAGAAGCTGGATGTGTCACTGTCACGCCAGCAGACACTGGTTGCTGCCAGTGTGCGAACCGGGGGCGCGGAACTGCGTGAGCGACTCGAGCCGTATTTCCGGCGGGTGGAAATTTGTCAGGTAAAGCAGGATATCGCCGACCTGCATCTTTGTTACGAGAATCCGGCAGATATGGGCGTAGATCGCTGGCTGGCCATGGTGGCCGCGCGCAAAACCACAAGCGATGCATTTGTGTTGATGGACGCGGGAAGTGCGATCACCATCGATCTGGTGGATAAGCGTGGGCGCCATCAGGGTGGGCTCATTCAACCTGGCCTGCGCGCGCAACAGAAGAGCCTTGCGCAACTGAGTGAGCGCTTGGCAGTACACCTGAGTGATACAACAGACCGGCCAAAAATCGAGCTGGGTTGCAGCAGCCGGGCAGCGCTCCTGAATTCGGCCCCCTATGCGGCTGCAGCTGCACTCACACAGATTGCACAAGCAGCGGGTGTGGAACCCAACCGATGCTTTATAACCGGGGGCGATGCTGACTTGTTCAGGGAGTATTTCCCATCGGCATGCTTTTCAGGCGATTTGGTGCTTGAGGGTATCGCGGTTTTGAAGTCAAAGGGTGTGCACCGCTCATGAAGTGGCTGGCCCTGATGTTGTTGGCAGCCAATCTCGGCGTCTGGTTTGTATACAGCCAGCAGCCGGAGTTGCGTGTGGTAAACGAGCCGTCGCCATCCGGTGCTTCGCGCCTTATCCTGATGCAGGAGTTGAATTTTACCGAACGTAATTCCCTGCGTATTGAACAACCACAGGTAGAGCCCGCTACCCCTGTCGCCAGGGTTGATAGCGCCAGCGAGCCGGATGAGAGCGATCCATTCAACCTGATCAGGCAGCCGGATGAGTTGCAAGATACCCCCGATCAGCAGCGCTTGCGAGAGCTGCAGGGGCAGTGCCATTTGATCAAGGCAGATGAACAGATCCTGCCGGGCATCGCCGAGCGGTTTGACGCGCTGGATATTCGCCAATGGATGGCGCGTGAGATAACAGAGACCCCCGGACCCATGATGGTGTACGTTCCGCCGTTCGAAACTGCGCGCGAGGCGGCGGTAGAAGTCAGTGTTTTACGCAGCGAAGGCGTTGACAGCTTTATAATTGCCGACGGCGAATTGGCCAATGGCATCTCGGTAGGGGTGTTCGGCAGCGAGGCCAATGCCGCCACCAGAGCCGCGCAAATAGAGGCTATCGGCTACAGCGCCGAGACCTATCAATACTCCATAGAAGAGTCAGTTTCAGTGCTCAATGTCGATGCCGTAAGCGCCGACGTACTGGGGCAATCCTTCTGGACCCAGCTGGAAGCAGATTTTCCCTCCATGGCACGCCAGCAAAATTCCTGCATTGAGGTTGCTTCGCAGGATAACTTTCAATAGAATCCCGCCTCCACTGCGCCCGGCCGAACATAAGCGGGCCAACCGATAAATGCTGGCGTAGCTCAATTGGTAGAGCAACTGACTTGTAATCAGTAGGTTGGGGGTTCAATTCCTCTCGCCAGCTCCATCATTTGGGTTGCTTGTACGGCCTTCGGGCAGTGATGAAAATTTGGTTTTTAGGTGGGGTTCCCGAGCGGCCAAAGGGATCAGACTGTAAATCTGACGCGAAAGCTTCGCTGGTTCGAATCCAGCCCCCACCACCAGTTAGATATGGTGGGACAAGTTAGAGGCTGGATGAGAACCAGCTGGTTCGACAAAATCGCAGTGCGATTTTGAACGGCGAACGAAGGTGAGCCGGCCCGAAGGGCGAGCGCAGCGAGTAATCCAGCCCCCACCACCAGTTAAAGCTGGTGAATATGGTATCGCGGTCTGAGCTGCGGGCGAAGCGGGTTAAGGCGGGTATAGTTCAATGGTAGAACCTCAGCCTTCCAAGCTGATGATGCGGGTTCGATTCCCGCTACCCGCTCCAGCTGCAGTGCGTAAAGGATGTGGCTCATATAGCTCAGTCGGTAGAGCACTTCCTTGGTAAGGAAGAGGTCACCGGTTCAAATCCGGTTATGAGCTCCAGTTTCAGCGCCATGGCGGTGCTGGTATTAGTCGCAGTCAGCAGGTGTTGGCTGCATGAAAAAAAACAGAAAAACAGGCGTCAGTTAGCGCGCCCTGAATTGCTTCAGGAGAAAAGGTCGACATGTCGAAGGAATCATTTGAGCGTTCGAAGCCCCACGTCAACGTGGGAACGATTGGGCACGTAGACCACGGTAAGACGACGCTGACAGCGGCGTTGACCCGTGTTTGCGCGGAAGTATTTGGTGGTACAGCGGTAGCGTTTGACGGGATTGATAATGCGCCCGAAGAGCGAGAGCGTGGAATCACGATTGCGACGTCGCACGTTGAGTACGAATCAAGCATTCGTCACTACGCGCACGTTGACTGCCCCGGACACGCGGACTACGTGAAGAACATGATCACGGGTGCGGCGCAGATGGACGGAGCTATTTTGGTGTGTGGTGCGACCGATGGTCCTATGCCACAGACACGAGAGCACATCTTGCTGTCACGTCAGGTGGGTGTACCTTACATTGTTGTTTTCTTGAACAAGGCTGACTTGCTTGCTGAAGACTGCGGTGGTGTAGACACTGAAGAATTCGAAGAGATGAAAGAGTTGGTTGAAATGGAGCTGCGTGAGCTGCTCGATACCTACGATTTCCCTGGCGACGATACGCCGATCATCTGTGGTTCAGCGCTGATGGCGTTGAATGGCCAAGATGAGAATGGGTTGGGTACTACTGCAGTAGCGGCGTTGGTAGAGGCGCTGGATACTTACATTCCAGAGCCCGAGCGAGCGATTGACCAGCCTTTCTTGATGCCTGTTGAGGACGTGTTCTCGATCTCGGGTCGCGGTACGGTAGTAACCGGTCGTGTTGAGCGAGGCATTGTTAAGGTGGGCGACGAGATCGAGATTATTGGTATCCGCGATACTCAGAGAACGACGTGTACCGGTGTTGAGATGTTCCGCAAGCTGCTTGACGAAGGTCGTGCGGGCGAGAACGTTGGTGTGTTGTTGCGTGGTACTAAGCGTGATGATGTTGAGCGTGGACAGGTACTGGCTATTCCTGGATCTGTACAGCCGCACACGACGTTTGAGGCGGAAGTTTACGTATTGTCGAAAGATGAAGGTGGTCGTCACACGCCATTCTTCAAGGGCTACCGTCCGCAGTTTTACTTCCGTACGACTGACGTAACGGGTGCTGTTGAGTTACCTGAGGGTGTCGAGATGGTCATGCCTGGCGACAACGTGAATATTGTTGCTACGTT
>CAKZNR010000210.1 GCA_937129725.1 uncultured Cellvibrionales bacterium
AGCAGCGTGCCGCTGAGATGTCCAATCAAGCTTCACCCCTCCGGTGGTAGTGGTGGCACATGGCAATTGCCAATGCGTCGGCGGCGTCTTCACTCGGCTCCGCCGTTAGTTTGAGCAAGCGTGACACCATGTATTGTATCTGTGCCTTGTCGGCAGCGCCCGTTCCGGCAATAGCCTGTTTAACCAGCCGAGTGGCGTACTCTTCAACGGGCAACTCGGCCAACACGGCGGCAGTAATAGCCGCCCCGCGCGCCTGCCCCAGCTTAAGCGCCGAGGAAGGGTTTTTCGCAAGAAAAACCTCTTCAACCGCGACCACCTGTGGCTGATAGGTTTCAATCACTTCGCTGATGCCGCGTGATATGACACCCAGTCGCTCTGGAAACGCCGTTGGGGGTATACGTATAACCCCGCTGGAAACATAGGATACACGGCCACCGGCCACGCTAATGACACCGAAGCCGGTGACACGCGAGCCCGGGTCGATACCCAGTATGCGCACTACCTCACCGCTGCCGCTCACTGGGCAGAGTTAATGGCGTTGTCCATCTGTTCGGCGCGCTGATCCAGCTGTTCCTGCACCGCACCCGCCTCTTCCAAAGCCCGGGCCGTATTGCCCGGAAGGGGGATTCCGGGCACAGCCATGGCTAAAGTTTCGGGTTCCCGGCCAGGCGGCAAGCTCGCAGATTCCAGCAGGTTGGCGTTTTGCACCTCCACCAGCTCGAAATCGCCCGAGGCGGGCGCTTGATCAGTAAAGTGCCAATTGCCCTGATCGTCCCGGTAACGGTAGAGGGTAAGCGAGCCCGACTCTGCCGACGAGCCCCCGATATCCGGCAGCGAGGCCAGCTCCGGCATCTTGCCAATGCCCAGTTTATCCAGGGTCATCACCGGTCGCCCGTCAGGGCCGGGAATAAAAAAAGGCGCAACCAGTGCAGTTGCCAGCAGAAGAATGATGAAACGGATAAACATAGCGGCCCCGCCCAGGTACTTGGAGCCAGATTATGCAATGCAGGGGACAGAACAAAAACCCCCCGCGCAACAGATCAGTCCTCGTAGGCCTGCTCGGGAATATCTGCGTTGGTGTATACGTTCTGAACATCGTCCAGATCGTCCAGCATATCGATCAGGCCCAGCACCGTTTTAGCGGTGTCGAGATCCAGTTCAACACTGGTGGAGGGGATCATGGATACCTCGGCATTGGCAAACTCCAGCCCGGCAGCACTGATGCCTTCTTTAACCTGCTGAAAGTCTTCCCAGGCACAGAAAATATCAATTGACCCGTCTTCATTTTCAACCAGATCATCTGCACCCGCTTCCAGCGCAGGTTCCATCAGGGTTTCCTCATCCGAGCCCGGCTCGAATGTAATCTGGCCCTTTTTTTCGAATAAGTAGGCGACAGAGCCGTCGGTTCCGAGATTACCACCGCGCTTGGTAAAGGCGTGGCGCACTTCAGCCACCGTACGGTTTCGATTGTCTGTCATGCATTCAACCAGCACGGCGACACCACCCGGCGCGTAGCCCTCGTAGGTGATCTCTTCGTAGTCGTCGCCCTCGCCCTGCCCGGCCCCGCGCGCAATGGCTTTTTCGATGGTGTCCTTTTTCATGTTGGCGGCCAGCGCCTTATCCATCACCCCTCGCAATCGGGGATTGTCATCGGGGTTGGGCCCGTCTTTGGCAGCCACCACCAGCTCGCGAATGATTTTGGTAAACACTTTGCCGCGCTTGGCGTCCACTGCGGCCTTTTTGTGTTTGATATTGGCCCATTTGGAATGTCCCGCCATAACTCAGTTCTCTTTCTTGTCGTTTGCCGCCTCGCTGCTGACGCGAGTACGCAAGTGCAGTTCACGCAACTGCTTACTGTCGACGTTGCCCGGGGCATCCGTCATCAGGCACTGGGCAGACTGGGTTTTCGGAAATGCAATAACGTCGCGGATCGAGCTGGCCCCTGTCATCAGCATCACCAGCCGGTCGAGGCCGAAAGCGATGCCGCCGTGGGGCGGCGCCCCGAATTTCAGGGCGTCCAGCAGGAAACCAAACTTCTCACGAGCCTCCTCATGGCTGATTCCCAACACTTCAAACACCGCTTGCTGCATCTCCTGGTCGTGGATGCGAATCGATCCACCACCCAGTTCGGTACCGTTCAATACCATGTCATAGGCACGGGAAAGTGATTCAAGCGGCTTGTCTTTCAGCTGCGCAGCATCCACCGAGGGTGCCGTGAAGGGGTGATGCAGTGCCGTCAGACCGCCACCATCAGCCTTTTCGAACATGGGGAAGTCCACCACCCAGAGCGGAGCCCATTCCGCGGTGTAGAGTTTGAGGTCGGCACCCAGCTTGCAGCGCAAGGCACCAAGGCTTTCGTTAACCACACTGGCGTTATCGGCACCGAAGAAAACCAGGTCGCCGTTTTGGGCGCCAACCCGCTCAATAATTGCACCGCGCACATCGGCTGGCAGGAACTTCACAATGGGGGACTGCAACCCCTCTTCGAGGTCGGTAATGTCATTGCACTTGATATAGGCAAGCCCTTTGGCCCCGTAGATGCCAACAAACCTGGTGTAGTCATCGATCTGCTTGCGTGTCAGCAACTCGTTGCCACCCGGCAACTTCATGGCCGCTACGCGGCCTTCGGGGTCGTTGGCAGGGCCGGAAAATACCTTGAATTCAACCGAGCTCATCAAATCGCCGACGTCTACCAACTCCAGCGGAATTCGCAAATCCGGCTTGTCCGAACCGAATCGCGACATGGCCTCGGCATAGGGCATGCGCGGAAATTCGCCCAGGTCGACGTCGAGCACCTCTTTGAACAGATCTCTGGCCATGGTTTCGCCCACGGCCATGATGTCGTCTTCCTCGACAAAGGAAGCCTCGATGTCGATCTGGGTAAACTCGGGCTGCCGGTCGGCGCGCAAATCTTCATCGCGGAAACAGCGAGCAATCTGGTAGTAGCGATCCAGCCCGGAAACCATCAACAGCTGTTTGAACAGCTGCGGGGACTGGGGCAGCGCGAAAAATTTGCCCTCGTGGGTGCGGCTGGGCACCAGGTAGTCGCGGGCACCTTCCGGAGTAGCGCGAGTCAGGATAGGTGTTTCCAGGTCGAGAAATCCCTGCGCTTCCAAAGAGCGGCGTACCTTGCTGCTGATCGCCGCGCGCAGTTGCAGGTTTGACTGCATTTCCGGCCGGCGCAGATCCAGGTAGCGGTAGTGCAATCGCACGTCTTCGCCTACCTTGGTGTGCTCGTCCAGCTGGAATGCCGGCGTCTCTGACTCGTTGAGAATCTCCAGCCCGGTACCAAAAATCTCAATTTCACCCGTGGGCATATTGGAGTTCACCGTAGCTGCATCGCGCGCACGCACGCGCCCGGTGACCTTCAATACGTATTCGCTACGCACCTTGTCTGCCAGCTCAAAGAACTCGCCGCCATCGGGATCAAACACCACCTGAACCACACCGCTGCGATCACGCAAATCGATAAAAATCACACCGCCGTGATCGCGGCGGCGGTCTACCCAGCCGCAAAGGGTGATGGTTTGGTCAATGGCCTGTTTGCGGATATCGCCGCAATAGTCGGATCGCATAGTTACTTCCAGTCAGTTTGATGGGGTGCTTGCGGGCGCTTTGCTTGCGCCGGAGGAATCACTTCCTCCACTCTTTCCCGCAGCCGGTTTGGCCGCAGGCGTGCTTTTCTCAGTTGACCCGGCAGAGTCGCCTGCCAGATTGCGTTTCTTTTCCTTGTCAGACTTGAAGTCTGTTTCGTACCAACCGCCACCGCTCAACCGGAAGGACGGAGCAGAAACCAGCTTTTGCAAGCCGGTCTGGTGACAGGAAGGGCACTCAGTCAGTGGGGCATCAGAATGCTTCTGGATCGCCTCGAGGCGATGACCACAAGCGGTGCATTGATACTCGTAAATGGGCACTGCAGTTTCCTGAATGTTGAAGGCGCGCGATTATACCCCCTGCCGAACACCTTAGAAACCGTGCCGTGGCTGCCGGAAACCGCGCAGGAATAAGCTCAGGTTTTACTTTAATTAGCTCTCTCAAGTGTTCAGCCACGGATGTTTTTGAGGTATTCTGAACAGGGACAAAGATACGGAATCACCAGATTTTCCCTGCTTCGAGGCTCGGAAATCAAACAGATAAAAGTGCCCGCATACCAGCTGGAAATGGGTATGTATGTGTCTTCGCTTGATCGCCGCTGCTCCGAGTCGCCCTTCCTGATGCAAGGCTTCTGTATTACCTCGCCAAAAGTTTTGGCGAAATTGAAGGAGCTTTGCGATTACGTGATGGTGGATTCCACCAAATCGCTCGGCGACTCGATGCCGGACAAGCTCGATACCACGCCCACCAAAGACATCTTCAGTAAAAAGAGTGACGAACCGGTCCGCAAGTCGGCCGCACCACTGGCGGTAAATCACGAAAAATATGAGCGGCGGCCCTCTATGAGCCAGGCCGATGTGGTTCAGGCGCGCGAGTCGTACCGCAACGTTCAGGAATCGGTCAGCAAAATATTCACCGGCATCAGCTCCACTTCAAGCGTTGACAGCCAGTCGGCAACCCGGGCTTCTTCAACCCTGGTAAACAGCGCGGTGCGCTTTCCCTCTGCTCTTTCCTGGCTGGCGTTAATGCAAAAACGCAGCGACAAGATATACAATTATGCCTTGCGCGCCTCTACCTGGGCCCTGCTTTGCGGGCGCCATATCGGCGTGGAAGAGGCCGATCTGAAATACCTCACTTTGGCCATACTGTTAAAAGACATCGGCAACCTGAAGTCGAAAAAACCCATGCCGGAAGTGAACACGGAAGGCATGACAAACGAACAGGCGGCAATCGCGCGAACCGTCGCCATGGTCAAGCAGTCCACCAAGAGCGAGAAGGTCATATCCATTATCGAGACCTACCGCGAAAAATTTAATGGCACCGGCAAGCCCAACGGGCTGGTAGGCGAACAAATTCCCCCGCTGGCGCGCATCGCTGCCATCGCCATTACCTACGACCTGCTGCTGTATCCGCTGAACCGCGAACGCGCTGCCCTGTCGCCCTCGGAAGCGGCGCGCTAAATTTACGCCCAGCGCGGTCGGGCCTTTCAGGATGAGCTGGCGGTTCAGTTTATCGAGTCGTTAGGCACCTATCCCTTGGGTACCCTGCTGCTGCAGCTGGATTCCGGCGAAATTGGTGTGGTGGTCGATCACGACGAGAAAGCCCGTCTTAAACTCACCATCATGGTGGTTGCTGACGAGTTCGGAAAACCCAATGACGACTGGCGTATTATCAATCTGGCCGAGGTAAGCAAGCATGCCAACGAGGGTGAAAAACCAGGATCTCGAAAGTGATGCGCGATCTCTCCGCAGACAACCTCGACCTGGACATGCAAAAAATTCAGGCCCGCTACCAGGAACTTCGCGCCGCCGGTGGAAGCAAGAAAAAATCCGGCGGCCGATTGCTGTCCAAGTTGTTGCGTCGCTGATAATTTGCCGCGGCCGCCCTGCCATGCAGCGCCGCAAGACATTACAATAGTCGCTTTTTCCAGGCCATATAACGCATGCGCGCATCTCAGTTTTTCATTGCCACCCAAAAGGAAGTCCCGGCTGACGCCGAGATCGTCAGCCACAAGCTAATGCTGCGCGCCGGCCTGATTCGCCGGTTGGCATCGGGCCTGTACACCTGGTTGCCATTGGGAGTCCGGGTTCTGCGCAAGGTTGAAGCGGTTGTGCGCGAAGAAATGGACCGGGCTGGCGCGCAGGAATGTTTGATGCCGGTGGTACAGCCGGCCGAACTTTGGGAAGAAAGTGGTCGGCTGAGCCAATACGGCCCGGAGCTGCTGCGCATTCAGGACCGGCACCAGCGCCCATTTTGCCTGGGCCCTACACACGAAGAGGTGATTACCGACCTGGTCAGGCGCGAACTTTCGTCCTACCGGCAGTTGCCAGTGAACCTCTACCAGGTGCAAACCAAGTTTCGCGACGAGATAAGGCCACGTTTCGGCGTCATGCGCTCGCGCGAGTTCATCATGAAGGATGCCTATTCGTTCCACCTGGATCAGGAGTCGCTGCAGCAAACCTACGACAGTATGCATCAGGCCTACTGTCGTATTTTTTCGCGGCTTGGCCTGGAATTCAGGGCCGTTTTGGCCGACAACGGAAGCATTGGCGGAAGCGGCTCGCACGAATTCCATGTGCTGGCCGACTCCGGCGAAGATTTGATTGCCTTCAGCGACGCTGGTGACTACGCCGCCAATATCGAAAAAGCCGAATCTATTGTGCAGCAAACCGAGGCACCGGAACCTTCAAGTGACATGGAACAGGTCGCAACACCGGGCGCGCAGAGTATCGAAGCCGTCAGTAAAATGCTGGATATACCCGCCAGCAATCTGTTGAAAACTCTGGTTGTGGAGAATACTGACGGCGAATTGGTTGCCCTGCTGCTGCGCGGCGACCACCAGCTAAACGAAATCAAGGCATCGCGATTGCCGCAGCTCGAAGGCGGCTTCCAGCTTGCCAGCGAAGACAGGGTAAAAAGCGAATTGGGCGCATCGGTAGGCTCGCTTGGGCCGGTCAACCTGAAGCTTACCCAGGTGATAGCCGACCATTCGGTGGCGGCGTTGGCCGATTTTACCTGCGGTGCCAATGAGGACGGTTTTCACCTCACCGGGGTGAACTGGGGACGCGACCTCAAGCTGCCCGCAACTGCCGATTTACGCAATGTCGAGGATGGCGATCCCAGCCCTTGCGGTAACGGAAACCTGCAGATTCGTCGAGGTATCGAGGTAGGGCATATTTTTCAGCTGGGAACCAAATACTCCGAGGCCATGAACGCAACCGTGCTGGGCGAAGACGGACGCGATACCAGGCTCACTATGGGCTGTTATGGTATTGGTGTGACCCGCATCGTGGCCGCTGCTATTGAACAGAACCACGACGACAGGGGCATTATCTGGCCCGACGCCTTGGCCCCATTCCAGATTGCTCTGATTCCCATCAATATGCACAAGTCGGTTGCGGTGCGCGAACTTTGCGACCGACTCTACAAGGAACTGCAAACGGCCGGCTGGGATGTGCTTTTCATGGATGAGGACAAGGCCCGCCTCGGCGTAATGCTGGCCGATACCGAGCTGATGGGCATTCCCCGGCGCCTTGTCATCGGCGACCGCGGAATTGAGAATGGCACAGTCGAATACCGTCACCGTCGCGACAGCGAAAACCAGGATATCGCAATCGATGAATTGCTGGAATTTCTTCAAGCCAGCCGCGCTGACAGCTAGCCTGCTCGGGCTGCTGTCGACGACATTTCTGGCAGCTGATGAGCTCCTTGTCGACCCGGCCCTGCGCAGCGCGCTGGTGACCGCGCTGGAGGAGCCTCACCAATTCGAAGATGAATTCGACGCCCAGGTTTGGTTGCTGAGCCGTCGCAATGCGCTGCAGCGCTTCATTGAGGAGCCAGATCGTGCCATTCCACTGCTGCAAACCATTCATCGGCACGCCTCCCAGGCCGGGCTCGCCCCCGATCTGGTGCTTGCCCTGATTGAGGTGGAGTCCGGCTTTAACCGCTTTGCGGTTTCCCGGGCGGGTGCCCAGGGGTTGATGCAGGTGATGTCTTTCTGGAAAAACGAACTGGGTCGCGAAATCGATAACCTGACAGAAATCGAAACCAATTTGCGCTACGGCTGCGCCATTCTGGCCTACTACCTGAATATGGAGAATGGCAATGTGCGCCCTGCCCTGGCCCGCTACAACGGCAGCTATGGTCAGCAGTGGTATCCTGACCGGGTCTACCAGGCCTGGGCGAATTGGCGCTAACGAGCTCAATGATGCAGCCGGATCACACCCTTTCGATGCCTTTGCTACCGCGGCCAGAATGCAGAAACCACCTTGAATCGCGCTGACCCTTGCGAAGCCATCACCCAGCTAGAATTGCCCGCGAGGGATGCTGCTCATTACTACCGCCGCCTGGCAGGGCTTGCGGGTAGGGCATGGCTGGATTCCGGTGGCGATCCTGGCACTCATATTCTGGTAGCCGATCCGCTCGAATGCGTCAGCCTAAGCGGTGGTGATAACGACTTTGCAGCCATGCGACAGCTGCTGCACAGACTGGAGGTGGTGCAAAGCCAGCCAGACATTCCATTTTGTGGCGGCTTGCTGGGGTACTTTGGCTACGAGATCAATCATCAACGGCAAGGCCTGAAGCTGAAAAAGCCCGAAACTGACCTGGGTCAATTCGGGCTTTACGATTGGGCGCTGCTGGTAGATGCCACCAGCAACCGGGCCCGGCTGGTGTTTCATCCTCAATGTTCGCCAAAGCGGCGGATCAGGGTGCAGTCTGTGCTATTCGAATCAGACGAGCCGGCCTGCAAGCCGTTCAGGCTTAAAGCCCTGTTTGCCTGCTCGCAAACTCGCGAAAGCTACGAAGGTAAAGTGGCGCGCATCGTGCAATACCTTGAAGAGGGTGATTGCTATCAGGTAAATCTATCACAGGCCTTTCACGCGCCCTATTCCGGCAACCTGCTGGAACCCTACCTGGCACTGCGCAATCACTACGGTGCGCCCCATGGAGCCCTGATCGAATTTGAAAGGGGTGCACTGATGTCGCTGTCACCCGAGCGCTTTCTGAAAGTGGATGGCAGGCTGGTGGAAACTTGGCCCATCAAGGGTACTGCGCCTCGCGCCGCAGATCCTGAGGAGGACAAGGCAATTGCCCGGCAACTGCTGAGAAGCGAAAAAAACCGCGCCGAAAACCTGATGATTGTTGATCTGATGCGCAACGATTTAAGCCAGGTTTGTCTGCCAGGCAGCATCAATGCACGGCAATTGCACCAGCTGCACTCCTTTGCCCTGGTGCACCATCTGGTCAGTTGCGTGGAAGGCTTGCTTGCGCCTGAAAAAGACAGCTTTGACCTGTTCAGTACCTGCCTGCCAGGCGGCAGTATTACCGGCGCGCCGAAACGACGCGCTATGCAGATAATAGACGAGCTTGAAGCCAGTCCGCGCGGTGCCTACTGTGGGTCGGTGGCCTATTTTAGCCGCTGTGGGCGCTGCGATTCGAGCATTGCCATTCGAACCTTCAGCGCCGCCGATGGCCTGCTGGAAATGCGCGGTGGGGGCGGTGTGGTGGTTGATTCAAGCCCGGCCTCGGAGTATCAGGAGACGCTCGACAAGGTGTCTGGCTATCTATCACTTCTGCAACAGAAATTTCCGCCGCAGCGCTGATCAGGGGTCCAGGTTGCGGTTGCTGGCTCGCAGGAATTCGGCCTGGAATTCCCGGTAATTGTTGGCAACCGGGTATTGGGGAAACTCGTCGATAACCCGCTGTGGCGGGCAAAATAGAATGCCGGCATGGGCTTCTTCCAGCATGGCGGTATCGTTGTATGAGTCACCCGCTGCGATAGTGCGGTAGTAGAGTGATTTCAATGCGATAACGGCCTGGCGTTTGGGATCGGCCTGTCGCAGTCGGTAGCCCGTAACCCTGCCCTGATCATTGACCTCCAGGTTATGGCACAGCAGCGTAGGATTTCCCAGCTGCGCCATCAGGGGGCCGGCAAACTGATAAAAGGTGTCGCTGAGAATAACCACCTGGAATCGAGCACGCAGCCAATCAAGAAAATCGGCGGCGCCCTCAAGCGGGGACAAACCGGCAATCACATCCTGAATTTCACGAATGCCAAGCCCGTGATTGTCGAGGATGGATAGCCGCAGCTGCATCAACTCGTCGTAGTCGGGAATATCGCGGGTGGTCACGCGCAATTCATCAATGCCGCTGGCGTTGGCAAACTCGATCCAGATTTCCGGCAAAAGGACCCCTTCAAGGTCCAGGCAAGCGATTTCCACTGGGCTACTCCGACGGCTTATTCAAAGAAGCGGCAAGCATAGTGGGTAGCCGCAAAAACTCAAGTCAACCAACGCAAAAAATCTGGCGAGGGCACTCTAGTCGAGCGGCAGCTTCAATCCCATCCAGTAGTGGTCGTCATATTCGCCATCAATTAACACTGCACGGCGAATCCAGCCTTCAATTTCATATCCCAGTCGCTCGTATAGCGAAATGGCGCGCTGATTGGAAAGCCTGACACGCAGGTCAATTTTGGTGATCAGGGGATTTTGTATTGCCCAATCGTGCAGCGCAAGCATCAGATGACGGCCCACACCGCGCCCCCATTGATCCTGACTGACGATTAGCCCCACCTCCCCCGTGTGCCGCACCCGTTCGAGGTCGCGCCCAATAAAGGTAAGCATTCCCACCAGCCTGCTGTCGATGTGAGCCAGCAGTGCCAGCTGGGTGGTTGAAGCGGCTACCTTGCCAAGAAAATTGGCTTCCTGATCCAGGGTTTGATCAAACTCCTGGCGGGTCATAATAAGGCAGTCGGTTTCCTCAAAAGTGCGGGGCAAAAACTCCAGCAAATCCGCGGCGTCCTGCTGAACTGCCTCTCTGATTTCAAGGGTTTTTCCGTCTGCTAGCCTGCTGCTCCGTGCATCCATGGCGTTAATAGTTCTGTTACTCCTTGTTCTGTCATCCTTACAACGATCTTTCGATCGCAGTCCCTATCTGGTCGGCCACCCCGAGTATTGAGGCAGGTCGTCCATAATCTCGTACCAGTCGACCTTTTCGTCGACAAAAATATGTGCCCGGGTCACAACTCCGGGCGGATTTTCCAGCCCACCGAGGCGCAAGCGCGTCAGGTGGGGCTGTTTATCAGTTTGCACAAAAACCGCCGAGCCACAGCCACTGCAAAAATAGCGGTGTTTTCCCGGGCTGGATTCATAGCAACCCAGTTGGTCTTTCCCCTGAACCAGCTGAAAACGCTTTGATTCGACCGCAGCTACGGAGGCAAATGCCGAGCCGGTAACGCACTGGCATGAACGGCAATAGCAGCGCATCGCATCGCCGATGTCGCCCGTCACCTGATACTGTACTTTGCCACACAGGCAGCGGCCCGCTGTTAATTTTTCTTGCGACAATGGCATGTACCGCTAGTAGTCCGGCAATTCCTGGCCAGCGAAAAGGTCATCAAGCTCCTCCTTGCTGCGACACTGGGCGGCATCATCAACTACCTTGCGCGTGAGGTGCGGCGAAAACATTTCGATGAAGTCGTACATATAGCTTCGAATAAAGGTGCCGCGCCGGAAACCCAGCTGGGTGATGCTGGATTTGAACAGGTGTCTGGCATCAATAACCTGCAGGTCGGAATCGGCGACCGGGTCGTAGGCCATGTGAGCCACGATGCCAACGCCCAGCCCCAGCCTCACGTAGGTTTTAATCACATCCGAGTCGGACGCAGTGAACACAACGCGCGGCTGCAACTCTTTTGCCTGAAAGGCTTCATCCAGCCGCGAGCGACCGGTGAACCCAAATACATAGGTCACCAGTGGGTGTTTTG
>CAKZNR010000211.1 GCA_937129725.1 uncultured Cellvibrionales bacterium
GGTTACGGCTGGTTCTTCGGATTGACCGCCGCGATGGGAATTCCCGTGGTGCTGTTGATTCTTTGGATATGGGGGCCATATAGAGATCAGGTAGCCAACAAATAGAAGTCCATGCCCCTGCTTTTTATACTTTTTATACTGGTACCCCTGGTCGAGATCTGGGGCATTTTGCAGGTCGGCAGCCTGGTTGGCGCGGGTTCAACCCTGCTGTTGATCGTTCTTTCCGCCCTGGCCGGCAGCATCCTGCTTCGACAGCAGGGCCTGCATACCCTGCTGCGGGCGCGCCAGCGGCTTGACCGGGGAGAACTACCCCTGCAGGAGCTGCTTGAAGGGTTGCTGCTGGCCATTGCTGGAGCACTGCTGCTAACGCCGGGTTTTTTCACAGATGGGGTGGGCATCGCTCTGCTGGTTCCCCCCCTGCGATTACTGCTTATCCGGCATTTGGCCTCCCGGGTCGAGGTTCGCTCGGCCTACGCCTCATCGCGAACGACCACCATCGAGGGTGAATACCGGCGCGAAGAGTAAAAAAAATTTGTCTGTGCTCTTGAAATGCGACATACACCCTCTATCTAGGTTGTCGAGTCAGGTTCCCTTGATGGGGTCCTGAAGCAAACAAGCGGGGGATTTCCCCAATTAAACCAGAAAATCGTTGAACGAATCGGAGAATCGAACGATGAAAATTCGTCCACTGAATGATCGTGTTGTGGTGCGCCGCAGCGAAGAGGAAGAAACCTCTGCTGGCGGTATTATCCTGACCGGCTCAGCCAAAGAAAAACCCAACAAGGGTGAAGTGATTGCCACAGGTCCTGGCCGTACCCTGGACAATGGCGACGTTAAAGAGCTCGCGGTAAAAGTTGGTGACCATGTGGTATTCGGTCGCTACGCCGACAGCAACACCATCAAGGATGACGATGGCGAGCTGATTATCATGAACGAAAACGACATCTATGGTGTGATCGAAGGCTAATGTCCAATTCGATTTCAACGCATTCACAAGTAAATAGTTACTGAGGAAATAAACAATGTCAGCTAAAGACGTCAAATTCGGCGACTCGGCTCGCAGCGGTCTGCTCAAGGGTGTCAACCTGCTTGCAGACGCCGTGAAAGTTACCCTGGGCCCCAAAGGCCGCAACGTTGTGCTGGACAAATCTTTTGGCGCACCGCGCATCACCAAAGACGGTGTGTCGGTTGCCAAGGAAATCGAACTGGAAGACAAGTTCGAAAACATGGGCGCACAGATGGTGAAGGAAGTTGCTTCCCGCACCAATGACGAAGCGGGCGACGGCACCACCACCGCCACCGTTCTGGCCCAGGCCATCGTCAAAGAAGGCCTGAAGCAAGTTGCAG
>CAKZNR010000212.1 GCA_937129725.1 uncultured Cellvibrionales bacterium
GAATTAATACCAGAAAGAGAAGTCCAAGCAGTCGCCAGTTGATACGCGGGTGATCGCGAATCAGGGTGGCCCCGGAGAACAGCATCAACTGCACGCAAATAATGGGTACCAGAAACACCACCTGGTCTATGACCAGCAGCGCCACAGGGTACATCAGGCCTGCCCCGCCAAAACCCAGGCCCGCGCGCACAAATCCCGACCACCAGAAGGCGAGGATCAATACCACCACTACAAGGGGGGTAAACTCCATTGAGCGAGAAGCCCGTTGGGCTTAGGCGACAGATTCCAGGGCTGCACGCATGCCCCGGATCGCATCAGAATAGCTTTGGGCTCCAAAAATGGCCGACCCGGCCACAAAGGTATCTGCTCCGGCCGCCGCCACTTCGGCGATGTTGTCGCCCGTGACACCCCCATCAACCTGCAGGCGGATATCCCGGCCACTGGCATCAATCAGCTGACGCGCTGCGCGCAGCTTGTCCAACGTGGAGGGGATAAACTTCTGGCCACCAAAACCGGGGTTTACCGACATCAACAACAGAATATCCAGCTCTTGCAGTACCGGCTCGACCAGGTCAAGCCCGCTGGCCGGGTTCAGCACAAGACCGGTTTTCACGCCCAGGCTTCTCGCAAGTTGCAATGAGCGGTGGACGTGCTTACTGGCTTCCGGGTGGAAGGTAATGCTGGAGGCGCCGGCCTCGGCAAACATGCGGATGCAGTCGTCTACCGGTTCCACCATCAGGTGGACATCGATGGGTGCCTGAATACCATGCTTTCGCAGAGCCTTACACACCATAGGCCCAATAGTGAGATTGGGCACATAGTGATTATCCATTACATCGAAATGCACCCAGTCGCCGCCAGCCGCCAGCACCACTTCAACCTCTTCGCCGAGCCGGGCAAAGTTTGCGGACAGAATTGAAGGGGCTATAAGGTAGGACATGAGCAATACCGGCGGGGCCAATTGAGCGCGTATTTTAGGGGTTACACTGCCTCATGAACAGCTTGCAGCTAATTTTGCGCGCAGACTGTGCAAACGCTGTGGGGTTCCCACGTCTGTCCAGCAACCTTCGTAGAGTTGCCCCGTCAGCTGGCCGGCATCAGCTGCTTGCCAAAAAGGATCCACCAGAGGGAATGCATCGGTAGCGGGCTGCCACTGCTGCACCCAGGCGCCGCTGACCATCGCAATTCCGCTGTAGGTAGCGCAAGCCCCGCCTACCCCCTTGCGCCGCACCTGCCCCGCCTGAAGCTCAAAATCACCGCCAGGGTTGTGCTCGGGGTTGGGTACCAGCACCAGGTGCGCACCTTCTGGCGGCACGCTGGTTTGCAGCAGCTGACGGTAATCCAGCTCACTGTAAATATCGGCACTGGCCAGCAAAAATGGAGCCTCCCCCAGCATGTCTCTGGCCTTGTATATGCCGCCACCGGTTTCCAGTAATTCGGGTTCGTGGGACCAGTGAATATCAACTCCATAGCTGGAGCCGTCACCCAGGCGCTGGCGCAACTCTTCCGCCAGCCAATGCGTATTGATTACCACCTCACAGATACCGGCCAGTTTTAGCTTGAGCAGATGATGTTCAACCAGACTGCAGCCGCCCACTTCAATAAGAGGTTTGGGTTGCTGCAGAGTCAATGGCCGCAAACGCTTGCCCAGGCCGGCGGCCAGCAAAAAGGCTTTCACAATTCACCAAACCTCAATGTCGTCGCCGGCGGTTTGCCAGTCGCTGTACCAATTCTGCCGGCAAGCCAGCGGAATAATCTGGCTGGCAAACCAGTCACGAAATTCACAGGCTGCGGGGATTCTGGCGGTTGTCTCCATCAGGTAGCGAATCACCAGGGGTAAATCATTTAGATAGCGCATTTTTTTATCGCGCAAGTTGAGGCGCGCAAAAATGCCCAGCACCTTAATGTGACGCTGGGCACTCATGGCTTCGAACCAGTCGGGAAACTTCTGTCGCTGCGAGGCATCCAGCCTGCCGGCCTGAACCAGCGATTCGGCAAAATCGGCCACCACAGTTTCCACCCGCGAGGGCGACCACCGCACATAGTAATCGCGGCAAAGTGAAGCCAAGTCGTATGTAACCGGCCCCCAGGCAGCATCCTGGAAATCGATCAAGCCGGGTTGATCCTGATTCAGGTCCATCAAATTGCGGCAATGAAAGTCGCGGTGAACCAATACTCTGGGCTGCTCCAGCGCCTGCCCCACCAGGAAACGGCAAAGAGCGCTCAGAAGCCTTTGCTCGGATTCGTCCATCCGGTAGTTGAGCAAGCCCTGAACAAACCACTGCGCGAACAGGTCGAGCTCACCCTGCAGTTGTTTGCGGTTATAGCGCGGCAGCCAGGCTGGCGCCTTGTCGGTTCGAGCCAGCCGCCCCAAAGATTCCAGGGCCGCGGCGTATAGCGCAGATGCTGTTTCTGCACTCAGGCGGTCCTGGTACAGGCAATCACCCCAATCTTCCATCAATGCGTAACCCAGCTTTACGTCGGCCACCTGCACCCTGGGAACCTTCAGCCCCCGGTCGGCCAGCAACCTTGCCACCTGCAGAAAGCGAACCATATCTTCCTTGCCGGGAGGGGCATAAACACCCAGCCACCCCATTTGCGGATCGAAGCGGAAATAGCGTCGAAATCCGGCATCGCCGGGCAACGCCACCAACGAATATTGGGTCTCAGGGGATGTGCCTGGCGGCGGGAATGCGCGAGCCAAATGGGCCAACGCCTGTTCGGGTTGCATCTGAGGGGACAGCCTTTCCATGCGCTTTACTTTACACTGTCACCCCTGTGCGGCATAGCCAGCACCGCGCATGAGAAAAATAAGGAAACCCGAGTTGCCATTCACCCTAAAGACAGTTTTTACGCCTTCAGCGGCCTGTGCTGTTGTTGCCCTGACAATTAGTCTGGCACCGGCCATGCCGGCTCATGCTCAGGCCGTGGGCGCTGCCGAGCTGGATTGGGTTGAACGCGATAATTTGCCGCCGGAACTGCTTGCCCAATGCCCCCGCGCCTGTGACGGAATGTACGTGGAGCCTGAACGCGACTACCCGGGTATCGATATGCCACCAGGGCAGGCCTCGCTGGATGTAGAGTCCGACCTGTCCCAGGTAGAGGGTGAGGAAGGTGTGGCGCGCATGCAGGGCAACGTGGAGCTCACCCAGGGCTGGCGCTCCATCCAGGCCAACCAGGTCACCGTGCTGCGCAACGAAAACCGCATTGATATACAGGGCGATATCCGCTTGCGCGAGCCCGGGCTGCTCATTACGGGTGGCGCCGCGTCCATCGACAACACTACCGAGGCCATGCAGTTTGACCAGGCCGAATTTGTACTGCACGACCTAGGCGTTCGCGGCACCGCCGGTGAAATCGGCCGGGACGACCAGGGGCGCTTTTACGTGCTGAATGCCACTTACAGCACCTGCGAACCCGGCGATACAGGCTGGTCTCTTAGTGCCAGCGAAATTCGTATCGACGAACAACAACTCTTTGCCACCGCGCGCAATATGACGATTCGCGCCGGCAACCTGCCGGTTTTTTACGCGCCCATATTTGCTTTTCCGGTGGGCGAAGGCCGCAAATCGGGCCTGCTCTACCCGATACTCAGTGTCAGCAGCGACAACGGACTGGATATCACCCAACCCTATTACCTGAGCCTGGCTCCCAACTACGATTTAACCCTTGCTCCTCGCGCCATCGAGAAACGCGGCGTGGCAATGGAGCTGGAGGCGCGCTACCTGTCCGAGGCCAGTTACCAGACCTTCTCGGGCTCGGTTTTGCCCGATGACCAGGGCGGCGACAGCAACAGCCAGGCCGGCGAGGACCGCTACTTTACCCAGTACAGCCAGGACGGTCGCTGGAGCCAGCTCTTCTCCGAGGTCGACTACAGCCAGGTTAGCGATGTCGATTATTTCGAAGATCTTGGCGCCGCCACACTCGAAGCTCACAACGAAACCTACCTGCGCCAATTTGGCAGCCTCGAGCGCCTGTCCGAGCACTGGACCTTTGGTGGCCAGCTGCTTCGCTACCAAACCCTGGCCGAAGACCTCAACCCCTCATACCGCGAACTGCCGCGCCTTGTTGCCAACGGCAACTACAATTTTTGGGATCTTCAGTGGAACCTGCAGCATGAATGGGTCAACTTCGATCACCCCCAGGACAATCTGGTCAACACCGCACCGGGGTTGCGCGCCGACAACGCCGGTACCTGGGTAACTGGTGCACGCTCGTCAATGAACTACAGTCTGGGCAAACGGCTACATATGCCCTGGGGACCGCTCGACCTGGAGTGGGCCGAACACTACCGATCCTACCGGCTTGACGCGCCCCTTGCCGGCTACGCGCAATCAAACCCGGATGCCTTTGCCAGTAGCCTGCGAGCGGAAACCAGCATGCGCCTCGAGCGCAACGCGGACCTGTTTGGAGAAACCTGGGTGCAAAGCCTGCAACCAAGAGTGCAATATTTTTCCCAGCAAACCTCGGCCCAGGAAGACATCCCGCTGTTTGATACGGGCCTGGCTACTGCCTCCTGGGATGGCCTGTTTCGAAGCAACCGCTTCATTGGCGGTGATCGAATCGGCGACACCCACCGCGTCAGTCTTGGCCTGAGCGCCACCCTGACCGATCCGCAAACCGGGCTTGAACGGGCGCGCTTAAACCTGGGGCAAGCTTACTACCTGGAGGAGCGCCGGGTTCACGCCAGCGAGCTGATAGACCTCAACCCGGGACTACCTTCGCAATTTCCACCCGATGACCCATTCAGGCTGCTTGCAGAAAACGCGCAGGAAGAGATTCGCGAGCTGCAAAGCCAGCAGTCACCATTGATTGCCGAAACCCGGTTTCGCCTGAACCCCGAGTGGAGCCTGACGGCTGATGCGCACCTGGACACCAGGGAAAACCTGGTACGTCAGGGGCATATCAACCTGGACTACCTCGCCAGCGACCAGCTCAGCGCGGTTTCTATGGGATACCGTTTTATTGATTCGGGGCCGGTTCACGCCGACATAAATAATGACGGCCTGGTGCAATCGGGGGAACTCTTTACCGGAAATACAAACCAATACGAACTGGCAGGGCTTTATGCCCTTGACGAGCGCTGGACGCTTTACTCGCGTTGGCACGTGGATGCCGCGCTCAACCGTTCGCTGGAGACGTTGGTGGGAGCGCGGTACGATGACTGCTGCTGGAGCGTCAGTCTGGTCTGGCGGCGCTGGCTGAAACGAGACGACAATGTGGTCACACCGCAAACAGACCTGTTCCACGACAGTGGTATATTTATCAGCTTTCAACTAAAAGGCTTGGCAGGTGTCGGAACACGCATCGAGTCCATGCTGGAAAGAAATATTCCCGGATACAACACAGAGAGTTTTTGATGAGATTTAAGCGTTCGCTTGCACTGCTTGCAGCTAGCCTGGTTTTTGCCGCGCAGGCGCAGGAGCTGGATCGTATTGTTGCCATAGTCGACGACAGCGTGGTTACCCTGACCCAGCTTGAACAGCGCGTTGGCCAGATACGCCAGCGCTTTGCCGACGACCCCAGCCAACTGCCCCCCGAAGACGTACTGCGCCAGCAGGTACTCGACCGCCTGATCGTCGAAGAAATTCAACTGCAAATGGCGCGGCGGTCTGGTATGCAGGTTCCCGACGAGCAAATTGACCAGGCCTTTGCCGAACTGGCGACTGCCAACGGTATGAATCCCCGGGAGTTTTTGGACGAACTATCGGCTATGGGAGAAGCCAGCGTCACCCAGGTTGTAACCAACCTGCGCGACGAACTGGTTTTGCAGCAGTTGCAGCAGTCCATGGTGAGTGGGCGAATTCAGGTGACTCAGGCCGAGGTAGACAATTTTCTCGATTCGGCCGAGGGGCAAATGTGGACGGCACCGGAATTGAACCTGCAGCACATCTTTCTGCCACTGCCGGGCAACGCCAGCCCCGATCAGGCGGCCCAGGCAGAACAAATCCTTCAGGATATTTACAGCCAGCTCGACCAGGGCACCGAGTTTGAAAGTCTGGCAGTGCAGTATTCTGCCTCACCAACGGCGCTCGAAGGCGGCTCGCTGGGATGGCGGCGCGCAATCGAGTTTGCACCCGAACTGGGCAATGTAATTGAAGCCACCGAGGTAGGCTCGGTGTCTGCACCGGTTCGCGCAGCCAGCGGCATTCATATATTTAAAGTAAACGGCGAACGCGACTCTTCAGCCAGCGGCATCGTGCAGCAAACCCAAACCCGGCATATCCTGATTCGACCCAACGAAATCCGCACCGAACAGGAAGCCCGCGAATTAATTGACGTGATTCATCAGCGGCTGCTGGAGGGCGAGTCTTTTGAGGAGCTGGCGCGTACCTTCTCCGACGATGTGTCTAACGCCCTGCAGGGCGGTGACCTGGGTTGGGTGCTACCGGGCGTGATGGTGCCGGAATTTGAAGCGGCCATGAACAATACGCCCACGGGTGATATCAGCCAGCCGGTTCAAACCCAGTTTGGCTGGCATGTACTGGAAGTGCTGGATCGCCGCGACGTGGACATGAGCAACGAAATTTTGCGCAACCAGGCACGCAACATGATCGCCAACCAACGTTTCGAGGAAGAGCTGGACCTTTGGCTGCGGGAAATACGCAGCGAGGCCTTTGTCCAGATTCTCGACTAAAGACCCTATGCGCATTCTGTTGACGGCCGGCGAACCCGCCGGCATCGGTCCCGATGTGGTTGTAAAGGCTTGCCAACAGCACTGGCCCGGGGCGCTGGTATGCCCCGGAGATGCCAACCTGCTCGAGCAGCGGGCACGACAGCTGGGCTTACCCCTGCACCTATTGCCTTTCGACCCGGCTAATCCGCCCCACTGTCATCAACCCGGCCAACTTTACCTGCATCAAATAGAGTTGCCGGAACCTGTCATTGCCGGGCAGCTCAATCCCGCCAATTCCACCTGGGTACTGCAAACGCTGGCCTGGGCCGGGCAGGCCTGCCTGGATGGCCAGCTCGATGCGGTTGCAACCGCCCCGGTGCACAAAGGCATTATCAACGACGCCGGTCATACCTTCACCGGGCACACCGAATTTTTCGCCGATCAGGCCGGTGCGCAAAAAGTGGTGATGATGCTGGCCACGCCCAAACTCCGGGTGGCACTGGCCACCACCCATTTACCCTTGCGTCAGGTGGCAAATGCCATCGTTGCGCCGTTACTGCGGCAGGTGATTGGTATTCTGGTGGCTGACCTGCAACAGAAGTTTGGTATCGAGCGCCCGCGCATTCTGGTGGCCGGTCTCAATCCTCATGCCGGCGAACAGGGCCACCTGGGCCGAGAAGAGATGGACATTATTGAGCCGACTCTGGCGCAGCTTTCCGCCACTGCGCCGGCAGATCTCATTGGCCCGCTACCTGCAGATACGCTTTTTACACCACAATGGCTTGAACAAGCCGACGCTGTGCTGGCCATGTACCACGACCAGGGCCTGCCCGTGCTCAAAAGCCAGGGTTTTGGTGAAGCTGTGAATATCACCCTGGGCCTGCCCTATGTGCGCACTTCGGTAGATCACGGCACCGCCCTCGACCTGGCCGGTAGCGGCGATGCCAGCGCAACCTCTATGCAGGCTGCCATCGCAATGGCGTTCGAGCTTGCCGGAAGATCCCATGGCGCGTCCTGAACACCGACCGCGCAAGCGGTTCGGGCAGAATTTTCTCGAAGACGTTCAGGTATTACGCAGTATCGCCCACTGCATTGCGCCGCGCGAAGGCGATCATCTGGTCGAGATTGGACCTGGCCTGGGAGCGCTGACGGCGGAACTGGCGGGTAACTCCGGGCCCCTGACCCTGGTGGAGCTCGACCGCGACCTAGTGCCGCGTCTGCAACAGCAATTTGCCGGCCGGCCGCAACTTGAGATCATCCAGCAGGACGCTTTAAAACTGGATTTTTCAAGCCTTCAGCCAAGGCCGCTCAGGGTAGTGGGCAATCTGCCCTACAACATCTCCACCCCGCTGATCTTCCACCTGCTGGAGCAATCCCAATGTATTGCGGACATGCACTTCATGCTGCAAAAAGAGGTGGTCGACAGGCTCACCGCGCCACCGGGCAGCAGCCACCGCGGGCGTCTGTCTGTAATGGTTCAGTACCATTGCCATACAGAGAAGCTGATGGAGGTGCCACCCGAGGCTTTTAACCCGGCACCAAAGGTAGATTCTGCCGTAGTTCGGCTGGTTCCCCGGGCCTGCCCCTGGCAGGCCGACAAACCGGAGAACCTGGAAAAGGTGGTAGCCCTGGCTTTTTCGCAGCGGCGCAAAACCTTGCGCAACACCCTCAAAAACCTGTTCAATAGTGATCAACTTGAAGCGGCCGGAGTTGATCCCGGCGACCGGGCAGAGCAGCTTGGCCTTCAGCAATTCGTGGAACTTGCCAACCGACTGGGAAAATGAATCCGGAAAGCATAGGCATCAAAGTCGTACCACGCTATATCGCGGAAGAGTCGCAGCCTGGTGACGACCAGTATTTTTTTTCCTACACCATCACGATCAGCAATTTGGGTACACGCCCCTGCCAGCTCATGTCACGTGAGTGGCTGATAACCGATGGCAATGCAGGCGTTCAGGAAGTGGCTGGCGAAGGCGTGATTGGCCAACAGCCAAGGCTGGCTCCGGGCGAATCCTTTACCTATACCAGCGCTGCACAACTGCAAACCCCGGTGGGCACCATGGAGGGTTTCTATTTCATGCGCACCGATGAGGGCGAGGGCTTTAAGGTTCGCATCGAACCCTTTTTGCTGTCATTTCCCGGGGCAATTAACTGATGGCTATTTACGCAGTTGGTGATATTCAAGGCTGTTATGACGAACTGCGCCGGCTGCTGGACGCGGTGGATTTTGATCCCGAAAAGGACCAGCTTTGGAGCTGTGGCGACCTGGTTAACCGCGGCCCGAGATCGTTGAAAGCCATGCGCTTTTGCCGTGACCTGGGAGACTCTTTCCAGGGAGTGCTGGGCAATCACGACCTGCATCTGCTGGCCGTTTCCCGTGGCCATCGGCCGCAATCGCGCAGCGACACCCTGAAAAAAATTCTACTGGCGCCCGACCGCGACGAACTGCTCGACTGGTTGCGCAGCTGGCCGCTATTCCACTACAACGAAAAGCATCAGGTTGCCCTGGTGCACGCCGGCGTGCACCCCGACTGGTCGGCCAAGAAATGCCTCAAGTTGTCGAAAGAAATTCAGGATGTATTGCAGTCGCCTATGGCCGACCGCTACCTGGCGGGCATGTACGGTAATCGGCCCTCACGCTGGAAAGACGAGCTGCAAGAAGAAGCCCGGTGGCGCGTCATTACCAACTACTTCACCCGTATGCGCTTCTGCGCTGCCAACGGCAAATTACAACTGCGCTGCAAAGCCGGGCCCAACGCGGCACCCGCAGACTATTCGCCCTGGTACCAGCACCGGGTCAAGCTGATGCAGGAGACCACCATCATATTTGGCCATTGGGCGGCGCTGAACGGAAATAGTGGTAACCCGCGGGCCCAGGCGCTGGATACCGGCTGCGCCTGGGGCAACAAGCTTACCCTGTGCGAGGTGAACGCGGGGTTCCCGCGCACCTGGGTGGAAAAAAGCTGATGTCCGACTGGCAGTGCGGCAACTGTGGCATGGAGATTCCGGCGGTGGAACAAAGCTGTCCGAAGTGCGACACCGCGAGGTTTTCCGAAAATCGCCGCCAAACCCTGGTAGCGGATATTGCTCACGACGGGCAGACTTTGGCCGATGCAGAGCACATGCTGGACAAGCTGCTGCGCCAGGCCGCGCTGGAAAACTATGGTCGCATTCGCTTGATTACCGGCAGAGGTTTAATCCACCGGGAGGTAGACCGCTGGCTGGATGCCGCCTTATGGCAAGATCGAATCAGTGACTACCGGGCTGAAGACCACAACCCGGGCGCCATTCTGATTTCAATGAAACCCTAGCTATCCTTTTCAGGCGGCAGGGTGCAGGGCAATTTTTCGCCCAGCAGTTTCTCGATTGGCTCCAGCCTGAAGGCATCGTCTTCGCAGGCGAAACTGATGGATACCCCTTTGAGGCCGGCTCGACCGGTGCGGCCGATACGATGCACGTAGTCTTCCGGCTCCTCCGGCAGAGTGTAATTGACCACATGGCTTATGCCATCGACATGAATTCCGCGGCCCGCCACATCCGTTGCAACCAGCACCTTGGTTTCACCTGATTTGAACTTCTTCAGGGTGGTGACGCGCTTCTGTTGAGGCACATCTCCGGACAGAATGGCCGCGTTAACGCCGTCCTTGCTGAGGCGTTCCTGCAAGCGCCGCACTTCGTCCCGGCGATTGGCAAACACAATTACGCTGTCGGCCTCATCGCCCAGCAAAAGGTCACGCAGCAGTGAATACTTTTCGCCACTGCTAATCATGTAAACCTTCTGGTCGACCGAGTCGGCCGCCACATGATCGGGTTCGATCTCGATTCGAATGGGGTCAACCAACCAGCGCTCAACCAGTCGCTCGACATCCGGCGTGAATGTGGCAGAGAAAAACAGCGTCTGGCGATTCTCCCGGTGCGGAGTCATGCGAACAATACGGCGTACCTGAGGCATAAAACCCATATCCAGCATACGGTCGGCCTCATCGATAACCATGGTTTCGATGCGGTCGAGATACACGTCATTACTGGTGGCAAAATCGATCAATCGGCCGGGTGTGGCGATTAGCAAATCAACAACGCCCGCTTGCAATTGGTTGCGCTGCTTTTGATGGTCCATGCCACCCACCAGGGTAACGATGTTAAGCCCGGTGTATTTGCAAAGCGCCTTGGCATCGTCGGCAATCTGCATTACCAGCTCGCGCGTGGGTGCAATTACCAACCCGCGCGGCTCCGCCAGAAAGCGCTCGCCTTCCTGGGGGTTACGCATGAAGTCATCGATCATGGTAATCAGGAATGCGGCGGTTTTACCGGTACCTGTTTGCGCCTTGCCAACCACGTCATTGCCCGAAAGGCTATGCGGCAGGCTGCTAGCCTGGATTGGCGAGCAGTACTGAAAACCCAAATCGGCGATGGCGTGCATCAGTTCGTCCGGCAGGTCGAGGTCGTGAAAGCGAACCTTGCCCGGCTCGGGTTCAACCGGAAACTGGCTGATGTCCCAGGGCTGGCTGGCCGGTTTGGCTGTGCTGCTGTTGCTGCCGCGACGACCCCGTCGCGGCCGGTTTTGTGGGGCGGACGCTGCGTCCTGCTCTGAGCTCAAAGCTGCCTCTGATATTGGAATGGGCGCGCAGTATACCCTAAGGTGTGGCGCGTTCCGAAAACGCGCTTGTCACAGCTCAGTTGTCGTAACTGATACGGTAGATCACGCCGGCATAGTCGTCGCTAACCAGCAGCGAACCGTCCGGCAGCGGCTCGAAAGCAACCGGCCGGCCCCAGGTGAGGTCACCCGGCTGCAGCCAGCCGTCTACGAACGGCCGGTAGTTAACAATTTTTTCGCCCTGAACCTCGCCAACCATCAGACGGTAGCCAATTTTTTCGGAACGGTTCCAGGAGCCGTGCTCGGCCACAAACACCGAGCCCTGCCATTGCTCGGGGAACATGTCGCCCTGATAAAAGTGCAACCCGAGCGGCGCCACATGTGCACCGAGCTCCAATGCCGGTGGTGTCACCTCCACGTCGGCCGGCTTGCGGGTGGCAAATTCCGGGTCGGGTACGTTGGAAGCGTGCAGATAGGGGTAGCCGAAGTGTTGATTGGGCTGGGTGACCACGTTGATCTCGCAGGGCGGAAGGTCATCGCCCATCATGTCGCGACCGTTCTCGGTGAACCAAAGCTGTCCGGTCTGTGGATGCCAGTCAAAGCCGACCGTATTGCGAATACCTGTGGCTACCAACTGCATGTTCATGCTGTCCAGGTTGAGCCTGTGGATGGAGGCATAGGGCAACCCGGGATCGCATACATTGCAGGGCGCGCCGACCGGAATGTAAAGGCCGCCGTCCGGCCCAAAATCGATATTTTTCCAGCCGTGCATGCGATCCGTCGGCAGGGTATCCAGCACCAGTTCGGGTTCAGGCGGATCCAGCAAGTGGTTTTCGATATCGCGAAAACGCCACAGATCACTGACGTCGGCCACGTACAGGTCGCCGTCATGAAAGGCTATGCCGGATGGCGAGCGCATGCCGCTCATCAGAGTGAGCACCCGCTTTTCGCCGGCGCTGTCAATCTTCGGAACCATGTAAACCTTACCGGCACCACGGCTGCCCACAAAGAGCGTTCCCTGATCTCCTCGTGCCATCTGGCGGGCATTTTCGATGTCGTCTACCCACACCTCGATTGCAAAGCCGGGCGGAAGGTTCAGCCGATCCAAAGGCAGATCGGCTGCCTGCAGCGAAAAAGGCAGGCAGAGCTGGGCGATCAGGAGAAAAGCTAAGAATTTATGCATGGCCGATTTCTGCATGAACTTCCCACTATTGTAGAAAGGGGGCAGGCGCCGCCACGCCAAATAAACCAACTGTAAGCTGGCAGCTTAACAGCGCCGGAAGCAGGCCATCAGTTCACAGTGCATGGTTTGCGGGAACATGTCGAACATCTGCAGGCTTTGTAACTGGTACCCGCCCTCGACAAGTGCTGCCGCGTCGCGAGCGAAAGTAGCCGGGTGACAGCTCACATAGATCAGCTGGCCGGGGCCATTGGACGCTAGCGTGCGACACAATTCCAACGCGCCTGCACGCGGCGGGTCCAACAGCGCCGCATCCACATCGGCCAGCGTTTTTTTCAGCGATGCGAGTGAGCGGGTATCAAACAGGTTGGCACACCGAAAGTCGGCATTCGGCAACCCATGCCGGCGAGCCTGCTCAACCAGGCTAGCTGACAATTCATAGCCGATAATCCCGCCACCTGCGGCGGCCAAGGCCAGGGTGAAGTTGCCCGCACCGCAGAAGAAGTCGACCAGATTTTTACCTTCCAGCGGTTGCAACGCATCCAGCGCGGCGGCAACCAGCTGCTGATTCACCTGCCGGTTCGCCTGCATAAAACCTGGCACCGCCGATACGAATTCACCAGAGTAGAGTTCGCGCACTTGCTTGCCCTGCAGCCACATAACGCGAGCGACACTCTCCACTGCGGGCAGGTCGAGTGACGCGCGCCAGGGCGATTGGGCATGCAAAAGCAGTTGAATACCCTCGGATGTTTCCGCCAGCTCCACTTCCTCGATGCGCCCCTTGAGAGCGACAACCAGATGCGCCACTGAGGGCAACACCGATTGCAGGGAAGGTGTCAGTACGGGGCACTGCTCGACCGCCGCCAAGGCATTGGAAGACTTGCGGCGATAGCCAATACGGCGCGTTCTCTTCTCTACTACCAGACGGGCCCGGCGACGGTAGCCAAACTCTTCCGAGCTTACCGGCTGCAGTAACTCGACGGGCTCAATGCCGGAGCGGCGTAGCTGCCCAAGCAGATGGATCTGGCGCGCTTCGAGCTGAGCTTGGTATTGCAGGTGCTGCAGCGAACACCCGCCGCATTCGGAAAAATGGGGGCATCGCGGATCGCGACGATCAGGGCTGGCCTGGAGGATACTTGCCACTTGGGTTTCAGAAATCTTTCCGCGGTGCCGCAAACCGGCAGTTTGCACCTGCTCACCGGGAAGCGCGCCCTCGACAAATACTACCTTGCCGTCGAGGCGCCCAACACCGCGACCGTCATGGGCGAGGTCGGTAATCTGTATCTCAGCAGGCTGCCCGGGGGAGGACCTCACTCCAGCTTGTACCCCACGCCGTAGATGGAATGAATCAGATCGCCCTGGCTGGACGCGTCATTCAATTTGCGACGAAGGTTCTTCACGTGGCTGTCGATGGTGCGAGCGCTGACTACCCGCTGATCGGTGTACACCAGATGCATCAATTGGTCGCGGCTGAAAACCTGGCCCGGGCGGCGAACCATGGCCAACAGAAGACGAAACTCCACGCGGGTTAGCTCAACCCGGTCTTCGTCCACTTCGCAGAGAAAGCGCGACTCGTCGAGAAAAATATTGCGGGAGCGCAAGTCGCTGCTGTCGTCAGAGCGCACCATTTCAACACGGCGCAGCACACGGGCAACGCGCGCGACCACTTCGCGCGGGCTATAGGGCTTGCATATGTAATCGTCGGCTCCCAACTGCAGCCCCAGCAAGCGGTCAATTTCTTCCATCCGGGCCGTCATCATGATGATGGGCACCTGCGAAAAAGCACGGATCTCACGACAAATTTCCAACCCATCCTTGCCCGGCAACATCAGGTCGAGCAGCACTAACCTGGGCTGGTGATCACGCACCCAGTCAACGACCTGGTCGCCGCGATCCAGGATACGGGTTTCATACTGGTCACGCTTCAGGTAATCCTGAAGTAATTCGGCCAGCTTGGGTTCATCTTCAACAATCAGAATGGCCTGACTCATTGGCTTTGCTCCTTTGCCGGCGGCAATGTTAGACGCACGCACAAGCCACCCAGAGCCGACAGCGATGCGTCCAACTTTGCGCCATGGGCCAGTGCGATATTGCGACAGATACTCAGCCCCAACCCTGAACCCCCTGTTTCGCGGCTGCGCGAGGACTCTACCCGGTACAAGCGATCAAACAGGCGAGGCAGTTCCTCCTCCGGGACAGCGGGTGACGAATCCTGAACTTCCAGTATCACCAGGCCCTCTTCATCCCGATCGGCACTCAGTATCAATTTGCCACCGGCGTCGGTATAGCGGCAGCTGTTTTCGAGTAGATTTCCGAGCAGCTGATACAAACGAGCCTCGTCCGCGTTGACGAAGAGAGAGTCGGAGGGCAATTGCACCTGGAACTCCAGGCTGGCCTGAGCAACTCGCGCCTCAAAAGCCTGGGCGGTTCGCTGCACCAATTCAACCAGATCCAACCTCGACATCTGGTAGCTCAGGTCACCGCTGTCCGAGCGAGACAGCTCATAAAGGTCGTTGATCAAACGGCTGAGCCTGCGTACCTCGTTGAGTAGTGAAGCCACCTGGGCTTCGTCGGCCCGGCGCACGCCGTCTTCTATTGCCTCAAGCTCGGCTTCCAGCACTGCTACGGGAGTGCGCAGCTCGTGAGAAATATCGGCAATCCAGCGCTGCTGAGCGCTGCGATTGGCCGCCAGCGTTTGGCTTAACTGGTTGAACAATTCGGACAGTTTTCCAAGTTCGTCCTTGCGGTCGATTTGCAGGCGCACTCCGTAGTTACC